>CAZDQD010000029.1:0-54283 GCA_964507425.1 uncultured Vicinamibacteraceae bacterium | reverse complement strand
CTCCATGCCTTGCGACGGTTTCCGGAGTGCCCTGCGCTAGCAATTCACCACCCGCCTCTCCCCCACCGGGTCCGAGGTCAATGACGTGATCAGCGGCCTTGATAACATCAAGGTGGTGTTCAATCACAACCACAGTATTACCCTGGTCAACCAGCAAATTAAGTACGTCCAACAAGCGTCGGGTATCTTCTAGGTGTAACCCTGTAGTCGGTTCATCCAAAATGTACAGAGTGCGACCCGTGCTCCGCCTGGACAATTCCTTAGACAATTTGACACGCTGGGCTTCGCCCCCACTCAGCGTTGTCGCTGACTGTCCCAATGTGACGTAACCAAGTCCGACGTCATGGAGAGTTCTTAGCCGGCTTGAAATCGTACGGAAGTTTTCGAGCAAAGGTATCGCTTGGTCGACCGTCAGTTCCAACATATCGGCAATCGAGACACCCCGATATTTAATTTCAAGCGTTTCGCTATTGTACCGGCGCCCTTTACATTGTTCGCAAGTTACGTATACATCCGGTAGAAAGTGCATCTCAATGGCGATTACTCCGTCTCCGTGACACACCTCACATCTACCTCCCTTAACGTTGAACGAAAATCGTCCTGGTTTGTATCCTCTCGACCTTGATTCAGCCAACATCGAAAACAGTTCACGAATAAAAGTAAAAATGCCCGTGTAGGTCGCTGGATTCGAACGGGGAGTTCTTCCAATTGGGGACTGATCAATCTGGATAACTTTGTCGATCGCATCAATCCCATCTATAGAGCTGTGGGCTCCAGGATCGCTATTGGCTCGGTAAAGAACACGCGCAAGCGAACGGTACAAGATGTCATTCACCAGGGTTGATTTACCAGAACCACTTACTCCCGTCACCGCAGTGAGCAAGCCAAGTGGAACACCGACGTCAATATTCTTGAGGTTGTTGGCACACGCGCCGTAAACAACCAGCTCTCCCTTCTCCGCAGAGCGTCGCCGTTTAGGCACGGGAATCATTCGGTTTCCACTAAGATACTTCCCAGTCAGTGAAGTGTCACCGGAAACAGACAACTCGTCCGGAGATCCCTGAAAGACGACGCGCCCACCATGCTCGCCGGCACCAGGACCAAGATCCACGACATAGTCCGCAGAGCGTATTGTTTCCTCGTCATGCTCAACGACGATAACCGTATTCCCCAAGTCACGTAACCGAACCAGGGTAGACAAAAGCAATTGATTATCCCTATGGTGCAACCCAATGGACGGCTCATCCAGTACATAGAGAACGCCAGTCAGGTTCGCTCCAATCTGGGTCGCAAGCCTTATACGTTGAGCCTCTCCGCCAGACAATGTCGTCGCGCTGCGCGCCAGGGTCAGATATCCGACACCAACGTCTTGTAAAAACCGTAACCGGTCCACAATCTCCCGCAACACACGCTCTGCAATTGGCAGTTCTCGTTCCGTTAGCTTCAGATTTTCAAATGTTGCCAACGCGGTAGCGATGGGCGACCCAACATACTCAGATAAAGTCCGACCATGAACTCGAACAGACCGACTCTCCGGTCGAAGCCTCTCGCCTGCACAACCGCCACATGGGCGCAAGGATCGAAATATCTCTAGCGCTTCTTTCTCTGACCATGAACCCTCTTCGTACCTTCGACGCAGATTTGGTACAACGCCCTCAAAATCACGTCCAAACGGGGCATTTTTTGTCGAATTATTTCGACGGCGCTGTGGTCTGTGGCTCCCTTCTCCCTTTACTGAACCATTCGGCCCAAAAAATAAAAGATCACGATGCTTCTTCGGTAGTTTCCGAAAAGGTATCTCCAAATTAATTCCAAAAGACTTCGATAGCGTCGACAGCGCCCGACGGACCAACTTCTGGTCGCCAGTTGCCCAGGGACTCATAGCACCAGCCGCCAGCGAAAGATCCTCGTCGACCACAATCTTAGTGATGTCAAAGTCTTCGGATGAACCAATCCCTTGACACTGACGACAGGCTCCATGAGGAGAGTTAAAGGAAAACATGCGGGGAGTCATCTCTGGGACGTTAACCTCGCAAGTCACACACGCCAAACGACTCGAAAACAATCTGTCGCTACCACCATGAGTGTTGATTAGGACCACGTCTTCAGCCAACGACAGGGCGAATTCAACCGCATCGCCGAGACGCCGCTCAGCGCCAGACCTAACGACGAGTCGATCCACTACAACATCAAGCCAGTGGTTCTTTCTCCGGTCCAAAAGAATCTCATCATCAAGCGACCGAATTTCACCGTCCACTCTTATTTTTGTCAGTCCCCTTGTCCGTAAGGCCGAAAGTTCCTTCTTAAATTCACCTTTTCGCCCCCGGACGATTGGGGCGAGAACATTTACACGCTCCTCAATCGGATCACTCGCAATTGTTTCAACTATCTGGTCGACCGTCTGTGAAGTAATCTCACGGCCACATGTTGGACAATGTGGAACACCTATATTCGCAAACAACAACCGCAAGTAGTCATATATTTCCGTAACAGTACCTACCGTCGATCGTGGGTTAGACCCTGTTGTCCGTTGTTCAATCGAAATAGCTGGAGACAGACCAGTAATCTGGTCAACATCGGGTTTCTCTATTTGTTCAAGAAATTGTCGGGCGTAAGCTGACAGTGACTCAACATATCGACGCTGACCTTCCGCATAGACAGTGTCAAACGCAAGCGAAGACTTTCCTGAACCAGACAGGCCCGTAACAACTACTAGTTTATTGCGCGGCAGTCGGACATCGACGTTCTTTAAATTATGAACTCGAGCCCCGCGCACATCGATCCAGTCGCGTGACATGGCACAAGGTAGGCCCCAACGGGGGGCTCCCAAACCAGCCATGCTATCACGTTCCAGTCAGACAATTACTCTGAGGGCCAACCGTCAGTGTTTCGACCATTGTCGAACCGGTAGGCGGTTTCACCCGAAGCGACAACCAAACCACCACTCGAATCAAAATTCAGACCGACCAGATTTGGCCCAGACACCACTCTCGTGCGCTTACCGTCCGCACCAAGGCGATACACGCCACTGCAACCCGCCAATGCCTCAACCACATGCAGAACACCTTGTCCGTCAAAAGCTAGCCCCTGCGGCCGCCCAAAATCTGTACAAAGCAAATCGACCTTCCCGGACTGGTCAATGCGATAAACATTGTCATATGACGCCAACGTTGGAGCAGTTACATAAAGCGCTTCGTCTTTCCCCCATGCCAAATGAAATGCAGCAACACTCTCTGGTAGGTTCGCAAATGTACTAGTTGCGCCTGATTCTGAAACTCGAAAAACCGTCCCAGAACGGTCACCAACGTAAAGACTCCCGTCGCTACCAAATGCCATTCCGCAGGCCACGCCAAGATCACTTGCAACCACATCAAATGCACCGTCATTGGCTACACGATATACGGCCCCTTCAAAACGGCTCGACACGTGGAGAGCGCCATCTGGACCAAAAACAAGGGAAGTCGCGTTGATAATGCCAGTAACAAAAGGCTCTCGGTATCCATCATTCCTGATCCTAAAAACCGAGACCGGTGAGCGCTCCCCCCGAGTGCCGCTATACGTTACATACAACCTTCCAGTTTCATCGATTACTGGACTGTCAACTTGGTGTAAGCCAGTGGCTACTGGATATCCGATCTCAACGAACGCGGTTTCACCCGAAAGGCCATCGATCCGAACCGCTGTGCGGCCGCCGCAAAGTCCAGCCGGCACCTGGACAACAATCGCAGACTGCGAAGCAAAGCTAATCCTTGGAACAATATCACCGAGAGTGATATTTGGCGGTGACGAAATTGAAGCCTCACCTAGAAGATCTTCACCTCTTATAGTGATCACTCCACCTTCAACTGCGCGAAGCGGATGAACTGCCGTGATTCTCGGAAGGGGCACACAGACAACCTAGGTTTCGTTAAGTTCAACGTTCCAGTAGAGGTAGTCGCGCCAGCTGTCCGGCGTGTTCCTAAGACCAAAAGTGAGACGAACAGCTGGCGATCTCGTCGGACGCGTTGGCTGACGAATAACTCGCATCCCAGCCTGCAGCGGCGTCCTACCCCCTTTTCTACGATTACAGCGAGTACATGACGTCACAATGTTCTCCCAATTCTTCCGACCACCTTGAGAAACGGGTATAACGTGATCAAACGTCAACTCCTCCACCAAAAATTCCTCGCCACAGTACTGGCATCGGTGATCATCTCGTGCATAAATGTTCGCCCTCGAAAACGGGACATAATCAACGCGCCGTCTGATCTTGATGTACCGCAAAAGCCTTATGACCGATGGCAATCTAAATGCCATCGTGACAGATCGAATTTCTCGATCGTACTCCGAAACCACCTCAACCTTACCTTGACACAGCATGGTAATGGCTTTGCGCCAGTCAACCACCTTGAGAGGTTCATACGTCGCGTTGAGTAGAAGCGTTTGCTCCATAGGCCAAGACCAAAGACATTGTCACCAATGTCTCCATGAGGTGTCAAAATCCTGTAGAGGTGACCCGACATTGCCGATAACCTTCGCTGTGCAACGTTTTGGGTGCGTTCTGATCCTTTCCTGTGCAACCGTCACTGGTTGCGCCTCAAATATCATCCACGCACCAGAACCATTCCCACGTGTTCCGTCTTCCCGTGACCGACAAGTTCTCGTCAATGAAAGAAAAGCTGCGCACGAAACAATCATGGCGACAGCATTGTCATTAAGAGGTGTTCCGTACCTCAATGGCGGAGTTTCACCGCGTGGCTTTGATTGTAGCGGTTTCACAAAATACGTATTTGAACAACATCGCATTTCCCTGCCCAGACTTGCCTCAGATCAATTCGCGGTTGGCACCAACGTTTCATCAGATTCCATAGTTGCTGGAGATCTTGTTTTTTTTAGTACTGTTGCACCTGGGCCATCACACGTGGGACTCGCCATTAACGAAGAACAATTCGTGCACGCTCCTAGTCACACCGGAGTCGTTCGTGTTGAAAATTTAAATTCCCGCTACTGGGCCAACCGTTACATCGGCGCCAAACGTCCGCCAATGCCCTAGAAGTTAGCCAGCAACAACTGTCTTGATACGAACACCCGGGACCGGCTGTTCATCAACCGTGTAACCATTCATGACAGCAAGCATCTGGGCATCTACGATCATGTCCCGGTCTTGTGCTAGTCCTTCCCACGTATCACCCTCGCGCACGGTGTATATCGAAATACGATTCGGCTTAATCTCTTCAGCCTCAGTCTGAGTCAACGGCCGAAACGAACGCAGACTTTCTGACACAATCCGCTCGATAGCCTGGTATCTGTCTACATCGGTAAATACCCCCAGCATATAAACCGTCCGGTCGTGTTGGATGTGAGCGACCTGAGAAATCATCGTCTGTGTTCCTTGTTCGGTACGGCTGTACAAACCAAGATAGGCATCCAATCCGTTCATTTCTGTAATCTGACCTTGGTCTCGTCGGAAGCCCGCATCCGTCATCTCTTGGTAGGCAACTTGATCAAGGCTAGGACCGGTTCCGGAAGACGCACGAAGTACCATGTAAGCATCCTGACCAGACTCATTTGCTACGACCATTTCTGGATTATTCTGAACCTCCCAGCCTTCTGGAAACGTCAACGCGAACATCAGTACGGGATGAAGAAAATCTTGACCGATGGTAATTCCCTGCTCCGGGTTGTCGCCGTAGTACATGCCATCGATCCGGTCGAGAAATTGATCGCGTCGTACACGCAACTCTGATTCGTCATCCACACCAGCAAGTAGACCATCCACTGTATCGGAAACGTCGAGTACTCGGTCAGACGGGTCCGGATGAGTGGACAACCAGTTCGGGGTGCCACGTCGATCAGTCGTATCAGCAATACGCGACAGAGTCTCTAACATTCCGGCCACACCATTCGGATTCCATCCTGAGTACGCAGCATACTCAGCACCTAATCGGTCTGCCTGGTTTTCATCGTCACGCCCAAACTTAAGAAACAGCAAACCGAGCCCCTGCGCCGCCACGTCACCAAGGCCTGGGGCTCCATACGGAGAGCGCATGGCAGGCACAAGTATCTGTCCTAACATTAGTCCCATCTGCGCGCCGGTCGCCCGGGTGTAGGCCTGCACGGAATGCCTCGCCGTTACGTGTCCCACTTCATGACCTAATACCCCGGCAAGCTCTGATTCGTCGCCCAAGTGAGCCATTAGCCCTCGCGTGACGTAAATAAACCCGCCAGGTAACGCAAACGCATTCACAACGGGGGAATCGACAATCGTAAAAGTCCAAGGCAAATTAGGCCGATGCGATACATCTGCAATTTCTTGACCGACATCGACAACGTATTGCTGTAACTCCTCGTCGTCGTAGACTCCCATTTGCTGCGTAATATCATCGTGTGCCGACCGACCCAGCTCGACTTCCCGCGCTTGTGTCATAAACACAATTTCACGGCTTCCCGTAACGGGATTCGTGACGCAGGCAGACGCACCCAAGGAAAATAGCAACAAGCCGACGAAGCTTTGAGCACATTTCGTCATTCCTCTCACCAAGCTTTCACCGCATATACGCTAGCTGCTGCGCAGGAATTGCTCATTCTCTACGCTACTGATATCAGTCCCTGTCCACGCCACACTAAGCAGAACAAGAAACACCAAGGCGTTCAAGTTCTGCTCGTATCGTATCAATCCCACTCGTGGAAATCGGACGTATGGGCGCACGTGGCGTGCCGACCGTAAACCCTTGCATCGACAGTGCTGCCTTAAGGCCAGGAATACCATAGACGGACGTCACCAGACCGGCCAAAGGTGTGAGGCGGCGCTGTAATTCACGAGCGTCCGCGTGTTCACCACGACCCGCCAATTCGTAAAGCTCGACGCACAGATTTGGTACAACTGAGGCGAGCGCGAGAATACCGCCAGAGGCCCCCATGACGAGGCTTGGATAGAAAACGGGAGCAGAACCTGCCATAACGATGAAATCATCTGGTGTGTGGTCAACCAACGCCGAAAGATATTTCAGGTCGCTCCCCGACTCCTTGATACCAACGATATTGCCATGCTCGGACAGTTTCGACACAACGTCAACTGGAATCGTCACACCCGTAAGGGCTGTGAAGTTGTAAAGCAGAACGGGAACCGGGGACGCCTCAGCTACCGCCATGTAGTGCGACACAAAGGCCTCAGCCGTCAGTAACGGTTTGAAAAACGATGGCGTCCTCGCAAGTACAGCATCCGCACCCAAAGCGGCGGCTCGCTTTGCCGCGCGTATCGTCCCTATGGTTGATTCCCGCCCAACCCCGACGATGCAAAACCGGTCAGAAGACACCTGGTCACGGGCCGCCGCGATAACTGCATCTGACTCAGCCTCGTCTAGGAAGGGTGCCTCACCATTCGAACCGAGCACAACAACACCACTAATTCGTGTATCCATCCAACGACCGACGTTAGCCTCCATTGCCGCCGTATCAACGGTGTCACCAGTAAATGGGGTCGGGATTGGAGGTAGAACCCCGTGCAGCGGTCGAACTCCTCCTCTAGTCATAACTTCTCCAGTCTCGGACATCCTCGGCCCTACCGAAGCAAATCAAACAGTTGACTGTATTTAACCGTCAGCGTCCGCCCACCCGCTAACGGTGTATGGAACCTAGATCCCAGCACGCTGTCAAAATATCTTACGTCGTTGTAGACAACGAACAAACCAGTATTCGCATCGGACAACAGCCCAAATCGAAGATTAGACGACCACAGTTCTGCACGGTCGTTGTATTGCACGAGTGCTTGAAAAAACATCCTGGTCGTAAAGGAATATGTCGTACGAAACCGGACCAGGTTCGTTGTAAAGTCACCGCCTGGCAAACGTAAATCGTTATAACTCCATTCAACCGACGCGTTGACTGTCTCACCAGAACGGACCGCAATCGTGGGTGTCAGAGTCATGCGGTCACCACCAAAAAGACCGCCAGCAATCGCGTTTATATTAAAAACAACTGGAGCTGCGAGATTGGTATTCCCAGCGATCTGTACCTCTTGATGGTCGTACTTTCCTGGCGGCACGACAACACCTGGAAAAATTTCGAACGGTTCAAATACACCTTCTCGCGTAATGTTCATACCGGTATGTATTTCATATCCGTTCCTCCACTCAAGATGGTTATCAATATGAGTGAATTGTGTTTCATGCAGCCCAGTACTAAAATCAAACACTGTGTTGTGATACGCATGAGGCCGCACTTCATGCAACCCTAAGGTGTCTTCCGGACGGAACATTGTGAAGACGCTGCCGTTCATTCGGCGATAGCTCCGACGAGCCAGAAAGCCCACCTCGGGATTAAAATTCGGTGCCACCTCCGTATAGCCGAGACTCAAACGTGCCCGTTCAGACGAATGTGCTGCATTAAGTGCGTAGGCATGTGAATTTGAGGTCGGCATGTCCGGGGTGTCCGTCTCAGCAACGAATCCACTGACCGTCCCGCCCTCACCAATTCCCCACGTTCCGTCTACCGCATAACTTCGGTTGTAGTCGTTCTCTCGAGACAGTGTCCCGATCGCTTGACGGTTCACAAACATGGCGCCAATGTTCGAACGATTTGCTAAGTCCTGCCGAACGCGACCGACAGTAAAGTTTTGTTGCGCGGTCCCGGTCGCATCGACCGCGTCGGTCTGCATATTAAGAAACCCAATATTGGTATTCGTCCCGACTTTTCCCGAAAGCCGTCCTCCTCCAATAATCGGGACCTGTCCACCCGTATCACTAAGACCAATACGCCGACTAAAAAAGATGTCAACCGCGCCTGGTTGTCCGACAGAAAACAAACCCGCATTTTCGAGAAAGAACGGGCGTTTTTCAGGAAAAAATAGCGTGAATCGGTCAAGGTTGACCTGTTCGTCATCAACTTCGACCTGCGCAAAGTCGGTGTTATAAGTCAAGTCGAGCGTCATACTCGGAGTTACGCTGTACTTGAGGTCGGCACCAAACTCTCCGGTGTTTACAGTACGCTTATCACTGTTCCTCGTGAGCGAATCTCCAAGCACATACGGCGTCAGTTGTAGGTTGCGCTGCGCGGGCACCTCAATACCCCGCAACTCACCCGCGAGTGAAATTCGATTAAGACTGTATTGCCTCGGTAAAGGTGACCAGTAGACCTGCTCATTCTGGGCGCGAATATTGCGCTGAAAATTCATTCCCCACGTCTGTACCTCGCTCTGTGGATACCGTAATGTCCTAAAGGGGATCGCGACCTCCGCCGTCCATCCGATATCACTGACGTTGGTAACGACCTGCCATGCGCCGTCCCAGTTAATGTTGAATCCGCCACCAGAACCGCGCTGTTGTATGCTGTTGCCCGGCCGCCCACTGCCCCCACGACCGCTGCCTTGCCCTTCGTTCGTCACCTGCCCGTCATACTCAACACCGGCTGGGTTTGTCCCGAACACGAATCCGTTTTGTCTGTCTTGGAACGTATCAAGCAAAATCTGAAAACTATCAGTTTCAGTGAGACTTGAATCTCGGCGACTGTCAGCTGCGATCACCGTGTCAGAATCGGCCGTATAGCAAACGATACCGAAGTACAACGTGTCCGCGGTGTACACGATGTAGACTTCTGTTCGCTCAGAGGCTGGCTGTCCTTCAAACGGTCTACTTTGAATGAAATTGGTCGCTGGCTCAGCGCCTTGATAGGCAGGATCATTCAATACGTCACCATCAACAAGCGGCCCTTCATCGACCCGTTGCGCGCTTGCCGTCGGCACTTCGCCTGTGGTTGTGGCTCCATCGTTTTGCGCAAAAGCTGGTACCCCTACTAAAAGTAGAAGCCCAACTGCGACGCACACGTCAATACCGTTGCTTTTCATCTTGTCTTGAACCCTTACCGCAAATCGAGAGGAAGAGACTTCACACAAACTTCTAGATCCTAACAACTCTGACCAAACTAGTTGTCCTACACGCTGAGTGGAAGGCTTTAACTAAATTTGATTCAACATGTTACAGCCGATCCTTTTCATCTGCCTTCAATGCGCGCTGCATAATGAGATGGTCAGTCACAACCTCACCACAAATGAGGTGTTCCTGGATTATCCGCTCCAAAACATCCGGTTCACACCCCCGGTACCAAACACCTTCCGGGTAGACCACTGCGATCGGCCCTCCCTCACAGACGCGAAGGCAGTTTGCCTTCGTACGTAACACCCCGCCACGTTCTGACAGTCCCAGTTCAGACAAACGACGCTTCAAAAACTCCCACGCCTGCAAAGAACTAGTCCGATCGCAACATTTCGGTTTTGTTTGATCGCAACACAGAAAAATGTGTCGCGTTGCAAGCCCCACTCCTACCGAGGCAGCAACACGGCGCTGACGTTCAACCGGACTGAGTGATTCTGGAACATCTGTCACAGCATGCAGACCTTCATTGGCAAACGGGCCGTCGCACACGTAGGATAGCAGTTCCCCCGGGGAGCGACTGTGAGCAAACGTTTCACGTTCCTAGACAATTGGACCTCCGTGTTTCTTACCGCTGTCGAACGCGGTGGCAACGCGCTCCCACACCCGGCCACGCTGTTTGCAATACTTTCCTGCGGCGTAGTTGTGCTTTCCGGAATCGCGGCAAGCACCGACCTCGAGGTCGTACACCCTGGCACTGGAGAACTCATTAGACCCGTCAGTCTCCTCACGGCCGACGGATTGCACCGAATTCTCGTCGATATGGTGACCAATTTCACTAGCTTCGCCCCACTCGGAACGGTGCTAGTCTCGATGTTAGGTATCGGCGTGATGGAAGCAAGCGGCCTGATCGGTGCCGCGCTCCGCTTGCTTGTTCTGTCATCGCCAAAACGCCTTCTTACGTTTGTCATCGTACTGTCCGGCATCCTTTCTAACACGGCAAGTGAGATTGGCTACGTTCTACTAGTACCCCTCGGCGGAATTATCTTTCTCGGCGCCGGTCGACATCCAATCGCTGGCTTAGCCGCAGCTTTTGCTGGAGTGTCTGGTGGTTACAGTGCCAACCTCCTTCTCGGAACAATTGACCCTCTCCTAGCTGGCCTTTCCGAAGAAGCAGCACAAATTGTGCAGCCGGGATACCGCGTCAACCCCGCCGCTAATTACTTCTTCATGGTTGTTTCAACTTTTGTTATCGCAACTGCCGGGACCTGGGTTACGGAACGAATCGTGATTCCCCGCTTAGGCCAGTACAACAACCCCGATAAACAAGCAGACATCGACACCCTGTCAGCGGACGAAAAACGTGGCCTCAGATTCGCCCTTCTGGCGACGGTAGCCTTCGGTGCTCTGGTGCTCTGGGGCACCGTCCCTGACGATGGAATCTTGCGTAATCCCGAAACGGGAAGTCTCCTTCGCTCACCATTCCTATCAGGCATTGTCGCGTTCATTTTTCTGGGGGGCACTTGGATCGGCATCGCCTATGGCATCGGAGCGCGTCAATTCAAGAACGACACTGATGTCATGAACGGTATGGGAAAAACACTTGGAACCCTCGGTACCTACTTGGTACTTGTGTTCTTTGCCGCTCAGTTCGTCGCCTATTTTAACTGGACGAACCTCGGTTTGATCATGGCCGTAAAAGGCGCGGAAACACTCCGGGAATCCGGACTTGGTGGGATCCCACTAATGCTCAGTTTTGTGCTTCTCTCATCTGCGCTGAACCTTCTGATGGGGAGTGCTTCCGCAAAATGGGCTGTTATGGCTCCGGTATTCATTCCCATGTTTATGCTTCTAGGATATTCACCGGAGCTGACGCAGACCGCCTACAGAATCGGAGACAGCACGTCGAATATCATCGCCCCGATGATGTCTTATTTCGCACTTATCGTTGCATTTTTTGAAAAATACGACCCCCGCTCGGGCATAGGCACAGTCGTCGCGACAATGCTCCCCTATACCGTAGTCTTCTTAATATGCTGGTCACTAATGCTCGTTGTTTGGATGCTTCTCGGATTGCCAGTTGGCCCAGGCGCCGCGCTCTATCTCTAGTCTTCTGGAAGCACGAGGTCGATACGCACCGCACCCTGCAAATTCTCGTTCGTATGCACGTCAAGATAAAGTAATCCCTCTCGAAGTGCGTACATTTCTTCACCCGACAGGTAGAGTTGCCCGCCGACTCGGGCGCGCCCTCGTCCTGTCAGTCGCCTGAGAACAGGACCGGTCTCCCCGGCATCCTTTGAAACCTTCCGATGTATATCTATGGACAGGACATCACTATCGACTAGTCCGAAAACTGACAAGTTGTAATTGACCAATCGCTGTACCGGATAGAACTCGAATCTTGCTCGTGTAGTGAGGTCTTTACTTGCTTGCACCGCTGTACCAAGCGTCAACTTTTTCCGCTTGCCCCCGAGTGATGGCGTGAAGGCCGGTGGGCGCCGATGTTTCGTTCCCTGCTCATATGCATAAGCCAACTCAATAAGACGAGGCTCTGACCACGACCGACCAAGCAGTTCCACTCCAACCGGCATGTCATCCTCGGCATACCCACCTGGCACCGTGATGGCCGGCAAACCAGAAGTGGCACTTAGCGCGCAATTACTACCCGGTTGACGCTGGCCAATCGGTCTGGCCGTTTGACGGATTGTCGGGTAGAGCAGCGCATCAAGCATTTGTTCATCCATCAAGGACACAATCGTTGCCCGCACTTCCTCGCGTTTGTTAATGCGTTCACGATATTGATCAGTGTCTAGGGAATCGACCTCCAAAAATCCTCGTAAATTCCCACCGGCAGTACCATCGTGATACAACCCTCCGTCAACGATCTCTGTTAGAGAGTCAACCGGACTTCCTGGCGTCTCTCGAAGGTAGGCATTTAAATCAAACTTGAATTCCTGTCGAATCACTGAGACGTCCTGCACGAGACTAACAAGATCAGGCTCACCAACTTCTACGAGTGTGGCCCCAAGCTCGGACATGTCCTCCACCGCCTTCTCTATCACCTGTCGAACCGCTCTCTCTGCACCGTCATTACCCAACATCGCATCCACTATCCCGATCCGGGCCCCCTCGAGTGCACTGCTATTGAGAAAGGCCGTGTATGTTTCTGGTACATGGCCCTCACTCCGAAGAGTCGTTTCGTCTTCCAGATCAACGCCGACAGTTGCATCAAGCGCAAGCGCAAGGTCTTCAACTGACCGAGCTAATGGGCCACCGATATCCTGCGTCGTTGAGAGAGGAATGATTCCGTCACCACTAGCAAGTCCCCGTGTCCCGCGTAACCCCACCAACGCGTGATGGGCTGAAGGAATGCGAATAGAACCGCAGGTATCGCTTCCCATACCAAACGCACCGAAGCTTGCCGCTACGGCAGCCCCAGTTCCACCGCTCGAACCTCCCGGGTTACGCTCAGGATCATATGGATTGCGTGTTTGGCCTCCATATGACGCAATCGTCGTGATCCCGATCGCCAACTCGTGCATGTTCGTTTTGCCAAGAATCACCGCACCGGCGTCGCGCAAACGTCTCACCTGCGTTGCATCATTTGGCGGTCTCGATGTCGCCAAAGCGATCGACCCCGCAGTTGTCGGCATATCAACGGTGTCGTAGTTGTCTTTGACTACGATTGGAATCCCATGTAGAGGTCCACGAAGCTGTCCGGACCGCCGTTCTTCATCAAGCTTCGCTGCAGTGTCCCGGGCACCTGGATTAAGCGTGATCATGGCATTCAGCACGGGACCCCGCTGGTCGTAGGCAGCAATACGCGCCAGATAGCTATCAACGAGTTCAACGGAAGTCACCGAACCCTCATTCATAGCGGTGCTAAGTTCACCAATCGACAGCTCTGCCACATCAAAAAACCTCGGAGAACTAACACCGTTTGTCGAACAATTCGAGGCTATTAACCCAACCAGTGACAAATAGACTATCTTCCTTACTCGCATGACCCCTCCCCGTACGACATTCTCGCGCTTTTGGTCATAATGCGCGACATAATTACCATGAGTCATGACGTTTAATCGAAATTTGTTTCGTGCCGGTATAGGTCTTTTCCTAGTGTCACCGCTTGCGCTTGTGGCTCAGGACCTAGAACATGCCCCAGCCACAGAATCCATCCGTGAATCCGACTTGCGCCGAGAGGTCGCAGTCTTGACGTCTGATAGGATGGCGGGACGGCTGGCTGGAACGAGTGGAAACCGCCTCGCAGGCGACTTTATCGGTGACCGTTTCGCCCAACTCGGGCTCACGCCACTCGGCAGCAGCGACTACCGAATCCCTTTTAATCTGATCGAGCCTTCGCTTGATAACACCGGTGACCAGAGACTTACAATTAACGGAACTGTCCCAACCACATTTACGCTTGGGCACGACTTTTATCCCGAACGCTTTAGCGCTTCCGGCGAACAGTCAGGAACCGTAGTCTTTCTCGGATTCGGCATTACTGCGCCAGACCTCAGGCACGATGATTACGGCGACTACGACGTTAACAAAAAAATCGTTCTAGTCTTGAACCACGAACCTGCCGAAAACGACCAGAGCAAGAGTTTCGATCACACGAAACCGTCCGAGTACGCACGTAGCGTACGCAAAGCGATCGAAGCCCAGCGACGCGGAGCCGTCGCCGTTCTATTGGTTAGTGACACGCATAACCATGACGTTGCTAGTAATCTGGATACAGCGATGGAACGTGCCTGGCCAGGTCGAGCCAATAGAGCCCCACGCTATGAGCTTGGCGCCTGGGTTGAGCAAATCTACATTCCCACAATCCGTATCTCAACAACAGTTGCCGACCAGTTAGCAGCTCACGGAGGAACAACACTATCCGAACTAGCAGTCCTAGCGGAATCCGAAGATTTCAGGCCGCATGAACTTGACACCTCGGTGACGGTCAAAACGCAGGTCTCACGTCGAACCGTAGCAGTTGATAACCTGCTTGGTCTAATTGAGGGACGAGATGACTCGCTTCGTCACGAGTGGGTAATTGTCGGTGGGCATTACGATCACGAAGGCGCAACCGGCACGAACGTCTACCACGGCGCGGATGATAACGCATCGGGAATTGCTGGCATTCTAGAAATTGCTGAGGCATTTTCATTGGCATCCCTTGCGGGGCAGTCTCCGTCACGATCAGTCTTGTTTGCAGCGTGGAATGCGGAAGAACGCGGACTCTTGGGTTCGTGGGCATATACCGAGATGCCCATCACGCCACTTTCAGACACAGTGGCGGTAGTTAATCTAGACATGATTGGCCGAAACGAAGAAATCCCTGCCGGTCGTTCTCGCCGATTCTTTGGCCTGCCACCTCAACCGGCCGCATCAAACATTAACAGTGTCAATATTCTTGGATACAGTCTGAGTAACGATCTCAGGAACGCCGCAGTCGCGGCCAACACCGTCGACCTTACTCTTCAATTTCGATATGACCACAATCAATCGAACCTTTTGCGGCGAAGCGACCAATGGCCGTTTCTTGCACGAGGTGTCCCTGCACTTTTTATTCATACTGGACTTCATCCTGATTACCACACGGTACACGACAGCGCCGACAAACTTAATTACGAAAAAATGACCAGAATTGTTCAGTTTGCGTACCAACTGGCGTGGAATTTATCGAACGCAAATGAGCGACCGGCACTCAATCGAACGAACGATCAACCTTGATCGCATCAGTCAACAGTTTCATATATATCGATCGGGGAACCTCAATCGCCCCGAACTGCGCTAAATGCGAAGTGAGCCATTGAATATCCAACAACGTATAGCCACGCTCGCTAAGACGTTCCACAAGACCAACTAGTGCGACCTTAGATGCATCCGTTTTAGTGTGAAACATTGACTCTCCAAAGAAAGCCCCGCCAAGTGCCACCCCGTACAAGCCACCTACCAAGCTACCTTCGTACCACGCTTCGACTGAATGCGCATGACCAGACGTATGTAACTCCGCGTAGCTGTCTACGATTGCTCCATCAATCCAATTGCCATTCGGATCTGGTCTCGACGCACACGACACAACGACACGGTGAAACGCGCGATTAATCGAAATCTCAAATAGACCTCGGTTTACGACACGTTTAAGTCGACGAGATATACGAAAATTTTCAAGCGGGAGAATGCCTCGTCGCTCAGGAGAAAACCATTTTATTTGGCCGTCAACTGACATCGGGAAGTATCCAACCCGGTAGGCTCCGAGCAATGCGTTCGTGTCAATCATCAAAAATATCGTATATATGTAGTGTGTCTACACAACAGTCGCCCCAAATACAGACGTCCGAGGAAACCACACGAGGTGTTCATGTACTCGTCCGAGCGCAATATGTACCTGAACAATCTTCGCCCGCCCAACAGCTTTGGCGGTTTGCATACACGGTCACCATTACAAATGAAAGCACGGAAACCGTCCAGCTTATAAGCAGACATTGGATAATCACTGACGCGACCGAACACATTGAAGAGGTTAAGGGCCTCGGTGTCGTTGGACAGCAACCCGCGCTCAGACCTGGCGATGCGTTTGAATACACTTCAAATTGTCCGCTACGAACACCATTTGGAACGATGCATGGCACCTACCAGATGGTCACAGCCGAAGGCACACGGTTTGACGCAACAATTGCGCCGTTTACACTCTCTGGCCCCTACACTCTGCATTGAGACCCTGAAGCGCAATAACGTGGACCGTTACACGGCTAATTTTTTGGCGACCGAACCACAACTCCAGCGCCTTCAAGATCGCGCCTAAGTCTACCCGCGAGGTCGACCGAACCGGGCGTATCACTGTGCACGCAAATCGTGTCACTCTCGACGTGCAGCACTTCACCAGTGACAGTAACCACCGTACCCTTGGTAACCATTTGAACCGCACGTTCAACGACAAGAGCCGGTTCGCTTAACACGGAATTGGGCAACTGGCGCGAACGCAATGTGCCATCGGCCTCGTAGGCTCGGTCTGCAAAAACTTCAGCCACTACGGTTAAGCCTACATCCCGACCGGCATCTAACAATTTAGACCCCGATAGCCCGAACAACGTCAGATTGAGATCGGTCGCTGCCACAGCCCGTGCTACTGCATCGGCCACCGCGCGATCCCTTGCAGCCATGTTGTAGAGCGCCCCATGGGGCTTAACGTGTGACACTTGAACATCTTCTGACCTCGCTACATCAACAAGCGTGCCAACTTGTTGCTCGATCAACGCCTCGATATCACTGATCGGAAGCACTAGCTCACGCCTTCCAAAGTGTCGGGTATCGGCAAAGGACGGATGTGCCCCGACCGCAACACCATGACTCTTTGCCAAACGAACGGTTTCCATCATCGAATGCATGTCACCTATATGTCCACCACACGCAATATTCGCGGACGAGATGAAGGCTAGGACCTCCGCATCACGTCCGGCGGCGTCCGCATTAATCCACTCACCGAGATCACAATTAAGATCGATATCCATCCGACACAAGGCTACAAAATTATGCGGCTCAACCACCAGACCGATGCCCATGTCCACGAAATCGCTACGATTCTGCGGTCAGCCAGTCGTTGCGCATCGGTTACTGTGGACGCACCTGCAACAGTTCGCGCTCAGCTTCTGCGATCGCGCCTTCAAACCACACGAACCAGTCATAACCGTACTCGTCCATATACCAGGTCGAGACACGCCCCGCGGCCATCACAAATGCCCGATGTTGTTCCCGGTTCACCTCATACGTCTCTCCACCAGCTGCTCTGTACGCGGTAAGCGCATCGTCTTCGGCTTCGTCGCTAAACCTCAACGTTAACCGCCTCAACTCGTCAAAGCCTAACTGGACAATTTGCTGTAAATCGAGAGGCATGTTTCGGTAGGATCTTTCGTTCATCAACCACAATTCAACAATGTAATCGTGTCGGTCAAGTGTCAAAAACATTGGTCGGACAGAATCTTCAAGAGCCAACAAATCGGTAACGCTGCCACGTAGCCCGGTAGACTCGCCCAACTGGATATGGCCGGTGTTGCTCGACCGCATGACGGATGGCTCAGCTCCAATGGCGCGCGTCGTTTCGAAATGGACTGGCACATCGAGCGTCGCAATCTGTATTCCCTCAAGATCTTCTGGTCCCCGGACAACACGTACATCGTTCGCAATATGTCGCCAGCCCCGCACGCTCGAAACTGCCATGAGACGAAGTCCCGTACGCTCGAGCAGCGCATCCCGCATCCTGGCAAAGAATGCTCCGCTATAAACCAATTCTGCCACCGCCGCACTTTCAACCAGATAGGGAATCGCTAACACCTGTAGCTCTGGGAATAGTCCGGCAAGATCAGCGACCGTTGCCCGAAAGAGATCGATATCTCCGCCCTGCAGACGGTCGAGACAATCTGCCGAGTCCCGGCAGTGTTGACCGACGGGCACAAAATCGAAGACAACCTCACCGTCGGTAAGGCCTTCGAACAAATTCACAAAGCTCTCTGGACCAATCGTTTGAGTTGCAGGGCTCCCTGCATCCGGTACAACAGCAGTAAAGGTGAAACTCGCGTCGTCGTTCATCGCGGTCCAACAAGCAAGCTGTCCAACGCAGGCAACAACCATCAAACAGACGCGCCAAGAAAGACATCTCATCGCTAATGGTTCTGTGTGGGCATCGAAGAAAATAGAGCGGCCAGCGTCTTAGGCCAACGATGCATTTTCGGAGTCCCCCATTTCCACGCCTCCACCAGGAAAGTAATCACACCACCGGTCCGTAACTCGCTGTGCCACATCAGGTCGACAAGTTAGTTCAGATGGATACGATGGTTTCATTCTCGCATCGATAACTACCGGCGGTGTATACGACACATGGTGACGTGCAATTCTGGCTTCTGATGCATAAATATCAGCGGCTGGCTCAAAACGAGTAAACGTTGTCCATAGAAAGTTGATCTCAGACGCCACGGCACGATCCGGTTCGTCTGACACCACGATCAATGGCCAGTCTTTGAATGTTGAATCCTGAGCCAAGCGCGCAGCGACGCCGGGCTCCTCCGTATACGTTGGCGCATTAACCACAAGACATCCCGGGCAAAACACTCGGACTGTCGAAACGCCCCGTGGCAGTTCAGCCGTTTGAAAGTTTCGCGGCAACTTTCGGACCGGGTCTCCGAGTCCCAACCACACACCCTTGGACCCCTTGTTCACCTCTGGTCCCGTGTAATCCAGAGTATCCATTGACAAATTTGAAAACACATAAAGGTCGGTTTCCGGGCGAGTCCGTTCCAGAAGATGCTCTAACGTTTGTTTAAAGTTCTTTAAATCGACTGGCTGGTCCATAACTAAGAGAAACTTTGTTAGTGATAGTTGCCCTTCGCCAAGTATCCGAAATGCGCTTGCCATCGCTTCTCGGGCATAACGTTCGCGTACAACAGCCGCCCCAAGCGAGTGGTAACCGGTTTCTCCATAAGACCAGAGGTCGACCACGCCTGGCATAACAAGTGGAAAAAGCGGCGACAACAATTCCTGCAGAAGATCTCCGATAAAAAAATCTTCCTGTCGGGGTTTACCTACCACAGTTGCTGGAAAAATCGCGTCCTTGCGGTGCGCGATTTTGTCGACAGTAAACACGGGATAGTCATGCGCTAATGAGTAATAGCCGTAATGATCGCCAAAGGGACCTTCCGCCTTACGGACATGGGGCGCCACTGCCCCCATCAACGCGAACTCGGCGGACCCAACGAGCCGATGCGGCCCCTCCCCACCAACCATCGGAAGCCGTTGCCCAGCCAGCAGCGACGCAAGCATCAACTCCGGCACATTTTCCGGTAAAGGCGCAATCGCGGCAAGCATCAGCGCTGGAGGTCCACCCAAAAACACAGTCGCCGCAAGTTCTTGATCCTTGCCCTCCGCTACAGCGTAATGAAAACCACCACCTTTACCAATTTGCCAATGCATACCGGTCGTACGACGGTCATGGACCTGTAAACGGTACATGCCGAGATTGTGTCCAGGTCGTTCTGGATGTTCGGTATAAACCAGCGGTAGCGTCACAAACGGTCCACCATCCTCAGGCCAACACGTAAGTGCGGGAAGACGGCCCAGGTCCACGTTGTTTGTAACAACCTCAGTAACCGGACCTCTTGTTTTTAAAGATGTACCAATACCAACAAGTGAACCAGCAACATCGCGGGCGTCCCACAGCTTGCCTGGGGTCGGCGGCAACAACGTTTCGGCAAGCTCGACCAACCGTTTAACGAAACGCAGTGGTCGAGTGCCGAAAGCAAGTTCAGCCCGTCTAGCGGTACCAAATAAATTCGTAACAAGGGGAAACGAGGCGCCAGTAACATTGGTAAAGAGAAGCGCTGGACCACCGGACGCGATGACCCGACGATGAATTTCAGCAACTTCAAGATTGGGATCAACGGGGGCATCAATGATCGCCACGTCATTATCTCGCCTCAGCTGGTCAATGAACACCCGTAAATCTGGAAATCCCTCAGTAACCATTTGCCGCCGCAGCATAGCATGCGTGTTCCCGCTCCCGGTACTGTTGTGAACGTTTGTGGGTGTTAACCGAGTAGCCTGACAACCACACTGTGCCCAGAGATTAGCCGAGTCGGACCAGCAGGAGTAAAATCACACGGACAAGTAATATGTGTCGAGACAACAGGACCTGCAATTGGTGCGTAAGTGCCGACCGAACGAGAACAGGGAGATAGCATGACGGACCGGATCGAAACTGGAAAGCTCCAAGTCGATAAAACACTCTATGACTTCATAAACGACGAGGCCTTGCCTGGAACAGATATCTCTCCAGACACGTTCTGGTCTGGGGTTGACCAACTGATTCACAAGTTAGCGCCAAGAAACCGTGAGCTGCTAGCTAAACGCGACATGCTCCAACGGCATCTAGATGCGTGGTACAGGGAGAATCGTGACCGTCCTATTGACCTAGAGGAATACAAATCGGTCCTCAAAGAAATCGGGTATCTCGTGCCCGAGGGCGACGATTTCTCTGTGACTACGGCAAATGTCGACCCTGAAATCTCGACGGTCGCCGGCCCCCAACTTGTCGTACCGGTGACTAACCCGAGATACGCATTGAACGCTGCCAACGCGCGGTGGGGTAGCCTATACGACGCACTCTACGGAACCGATGCTATCGCGGAAGATGAGGGGGCGGAACGTACTGACGCCTACAACTCGGTCCGTGGTGCTCGTGTAATCGCAGCCGCTCGCGACTTCCTTGACCAGGCAGTCAGCCTTACGAGCGGCAGTCATTCCGAGGCCAAAACGTATGCCGTTGTCAACGGCCAGCTCGCCATCTCCCTTGAGAATAGTGACGTTGTCGGGCTCGCGGAGCCATCAAAGTTTGCTGGATATTCTGGAGACCCCAGTGCCCCTTCCGCTGTTCTTTTTCGTAATAACGGCCTTCATATCGAAATCAGCATCGATAGAAGCCATCCCGTAGGCCGAGCTGACGCAGCCGGTATAAAAGATGTGGTTGTAGAGGCAGCGACAACGACCATTATGGATCTTGAGGATTCGGTCTCCACGGTTGACGCTGACGATAAGGTTGTCGCTTACCGGAATTGGCTTGGCTTAATGAAGGGGGACTTGACGGACAGCTTTGAAAAGGGTGGTCGAATGGTCGACCGATCGCTAAACCCTGACCGGGTCTATATGGCTCCTGACGGCGCAGATGTTCAACTGTCCGGACTCAGTTTGATGTTGATCAGAAACGTTGGTCACCTGATGACAAATCCTGCGGTCCTCGACGGTGATGGGCGTGAAGCGCCCGAAGGGATCCTCGATGCAATCATTTCATCAGTGATTGCTATTCATGACCTAAAATCTCCCAGGAATAGTCGCGCCGGCTCCGTCTATATCGTCAAGCCGAAGATGCACGGACCCGAAGAAGTGGCCTTTACCGACCAGATCCTGAGTGACGTAGAAGATATTCTCGGACTTGAACGCCACACTCTGAAAATCGGCATCATGGACGAGGAACGACGGACAACGGTCAACTTAAAGGAATGCATCAGGGCCGCAAAAGAGCGCGTGTTCTTTATTAACACAGGCTTTCTCGATCGCACCGGCGATGAAATGCACACCGCTATGGAAGCCGGACCAATGATCCGGAAAAAGGAAATGAAAACCTCAGACTGGATGGTGACCTACGAAGATTGGAACGTTGACGTGGGTTTGGCTTGCGGGTTGCCTGGCCATGCGCAAATCGGAAAGGGCATGTGGGCCATGCCCGACCTGATGGCAGACATGCTAGAGGTGAAAATTGGTCACCCGAAGTCTGGAGCGAATACCGCTTGGGTTCCTTCTCCAACGGCTGCGACCTTACACGCAACACACTACCACTCTGTTAACGTGGAGAAAGAACAAGTAGCCCTACGGTCGAGACCCCTAGCCGATCTTGACAAAATATTGACCATTCCGAGAGCTGACCACCCGAAGTGGACTGCTGAGGAAATCCAGCAAGAACTGGACAATAACGCGCAAGGCATCCTTGGCTACGTCGTACGGTGGATAGACCAAGGAGTCGGCTGCTCAAAAGTGCCGGATATAAATAATGTCGCACTAATGGAAGACCGTGCCACTCTTCGCATCTCTAGCCAGCATATTGCCAACTGGCTTCACCACGGCATCTGTAGTGAGGACCAGGTACGAGAAACCCTTCAGAGAATGGCCGCCGTCGTGGATGGCCAAAACGCCGGTGACCCAGATTATCAACCCATGGCCGATAATTTCAATGAAAGCATCGCCTTCCAAGCAGCGTGTGACCTGGTGTTTAAAGGATGCGATCAACCAAGTGGTTACACGGAACCAATCCTCCATGCACGTAGGCAGGAAGCAAAAGCAAAGTTCGGCAAATAAGGACGTGCCTTGGCACCCACAGAATCCCTTTCGGCGTCAATTGCTACATCCGGGCTTTCAATAACTGTATTCGTTGAATGGCAGCATGGAAGAAGCTATGATTCGCGCCTACCATTGGGACTGAAGCTATGTCTGAGCAAGCAGGTGTCCTCGCTAGTCGTTACCCTAAGCCGGCCACTCTTCGCAATGGCCGAGAATGCCAGCTGCGACCGATGTCTCGAGCTGACATTGAGTCCGTTCTTGCCTTTGCCAGCAACCTAGACCCAGATGACCTCCTTTATCTCCGTTTCAATATCACCGAAAGGGCGGTCGTCGAAGCTTGGGCACAAAATATTGAGGATGAGCGTACATTTACCATCCTCGCGCTCAACGGAGACCGAGTTGTCGGAGAAGCAACCCTGCTACACAGCACGACGAGTTGGACACGCCATCTTGGAGAGATTCGCATGCAGGTTGCGCCACAGGTTCGACAGTTTGGACTGGCTCGAACACTCGTGGCTGAAATTGAGTGGTATGCCAGAGAGCTTAATCTCCAAATGTTAACTGCGCGCATGACGCTAGACCAAGAAGCAGCACAAAAAGTTTTTCGACAGCTGGGATTCCAGCGGGAAGCTGTATTGTGGGATTACGTAATAACGGCAGATGGTAAAACCCGAAACCTGTTAGTTGCAACAAAACGTTTGTGATTGTTTGCGTCCGTAGAAACACGGACCAAACACTTTGATTTTCAATGAGGAGGATCTCGTGGCTGACGAAAGATCAAACGCTGACAAAGTTTATAACCCGCCGGCAGAGTTTTCCGCCGGTGCCAACGTTAAGTCACTCGACGAGTACCGCCAAATCTATGAGCGTTCTATTCGTGACCCGGAAAGTTTTTGGGCAGACCAAGCCGAACAGCGGATTACGTGGTTTGAAAAGTGGCACACCGTACAGCAGTGTGATTACCACAAAGCCGAAATCGCCTGGTACCTCGGTGGAAAACTTAATGCTTGTTACAACTGTGTTGACCGCCACGTTGAAAATGGTCGCGGAGATGACATCGCACTGATATGGGAAGGCAATGACCCGACTGAAAGCAAAACCTTCAGTTACGGTGAGCTCCTCGATGAAGTACAGAAGGCAGGTAACGCCCTCAAACACCTCGGTATCACCAAGGGCGACCGTGTCTGCATCTACATGCAGATGATCCCCGAGTTGCTAATCGCAATGCTTGCCTGCGCACGAATCGGGGCCGTCCACTCGATCGTATTTGGCGCGTTCACGGCAGACAGCCTAGTCACCAGAATCAATGATTCTGAGTGTAAGGCAATCATTACGCAGGATACGGGCGTACGCGGTTCGAAACAGGATGTCGCAATGAAGGCGAATGCTGACAACGCCGTCAAGAACACGCCGAGCATTGAAAAAATCATCGTTGTCCAACGCACGGGCGCGCCGGTCCAGATGACCAGCGGACGTGATGTGTGGTGGCACGAAGCACTCTCTGAGGCTGACAGCATCTGCACGGCCGAGCCGATGGACTCGGAGGACCCACTTTTTATTCTCTACACCTCTGGGTCTACCGGAAAACCTAAGGGCGTCCTGCATACGACAGGGGGCTATCTTACTTACGTCGCAACCACCTTTAATTACGTCTTCGACTATCGCCAAGGCGATGTCTTCTGGTGCACTGCCGATATCGGTTGGGTTACTGGACACAGCTACATCACCTACGGCCCTCTCGCAAACGGCGCGATCACGATGATGTTTGAAGGTGTGCCGAATTACCCTGATTGGGGACGATTTTGGCAGGCGTGCGAGAAGCACAAAGTTAATATTTTTTATACGGCACCGACGGCATTGCGCGCACTAATGAAAGAAGGTGACGACTGGCCCTCAAAATACGACCTAAGCCAACTGCGCTTACTTGGTACCGTCGGGGAACCAATTAAATCGCCAGAGTGGACCTGGTATCACGCCGTTATCGGCAAAGAAAAATGTCCCATCGTTGATACCTGGTGGCAAACCGAAACGGGCGGCATTCTCATTTCACCTGTACCGGGAGCAACGCCCACCAAACCAGGTTCTGCGACCTTTCCACTCTTCGGTATCAAACCGGCTCTCGTGGATGACGATGGCAATATTTTGGAGGGTAACGACATTCGAGGCAACCTCTGCTTGTTGGAGTCGTGGCCTGGCCAGATGCGCGGAGTGTACGGCGACAAACAACGATTCTACGACACATACTTCGCAAGATTTCCTGGGAAATATTTTCCCGGCGACGGGTGCCTACGCGACAAGGATGGCTATTACTTCATCACGGGACGAGTTGACGACGTCATCATCGTGTCCGGACATAACCTAGGCACCGCTGAGATAGAAGGCGCCATCGGCAGACACCCATCGGTAGCTGAGGCTGCAGTCGTTGGCTACCCGCATGACATTAAAGGCAATGCTGTCTATGCCTTTGTCACATTAAAAACAGGTCAAACGCCGACTGAAAATATGAAAACTGAAATCATCAATACTGTTCGTGGTGATATCGGTCCGCACGCGTCACCCGACAAGATCCAATTCACTGAAGGAGTACCTAAAACACGTTCTGGAAAAATCATGCGTCGAATTCTGCGCAAGATTGCCGAGGGTGACGTGCAGGATCTCGGAGACACCTCAACACTTGCGGATCCAAGCGTTGTGGAATCTCTCGTTGACGGGCGGGTATAGCGGAAAATCGCCTCTGAACGCACTGTTCTCGGCTGTTACAGTTGCACCGTACCAATAGAACACGCTAGAGTCCTGTTCGCATTTGATCAAGAATCCGTGCGGATAGACCCTTAAGACACGCGGACCACCCTCGCGGCTGGCCCGTCGACTCAGGAGGATACATGGACAGTAAGGCATCGGCAGTCTGGAATGGCGGCCTCAAAGACGGTAGCGGCTCAATCTCTACCACAAGTAGCGCGTTATCGGACACCCAATACACTTTCGCAACACGGTTTGAGGGAAGTGCTGGAACCAACCCTGAAGAACTCATCGCTGCAGCACATGCGGGTTGTTTTTCGATGGCATTATCCGCGCAACTCGGTGAAGCTGACCTTAAACCGGAATCGATTAGTACAACTGCTACGGTTACCTTAGAAATAACGGACGGCGGCCCGGCGGTAACCAAAATACACCTTGATGTCTCTGCAAAGGTCCCGGGTGCAGACCAGTCTGCGTTCGATACAGCTGCAAACAACGCCAAAACGGGCTGCCCGATTTCAAAACTCATGAATGCGGACATCTCCATGACTGCCGTACTTGAGGCGTAATCACGAAATGTACACATCCCGCCAACGTCGCCCTCTTTCGATTCAAACACGAATAATCGCAACGGCGTTGGCGGGCATACTCGTTACTCTGTCGACGATAACGAGTGTCGCACAAGAACCCGAGACGCAGTTGTATGTCTGCATAGAAGGCAGAGACCAAACGTCTGCAATTACTGGTCTCGCTCTCTGCGACGCAGAACCAACAGAAAACTTAACCGACCGAGCCGAAGTGGACAATCTCCAAGTAAGAGCTGGTGCACTGGTCTCCCGCGTCGAAACACGGGGCACAGCAGCACTAGGTGGCCTAGCGGTCGGAGATGTTATCTATCGTGTTGGGGGCACCGACGTTGACGACGCGGATACCGCGGCGCAGCAACTTGACTTGGTGGGAACCTCAGCGGACACAGTCGTCAATTTTCTCCGGCTTGGGCGTCCCTACCGAATCAAACTTCGTCGATAAAACTTGTTTGCAGCCCCGCAAAGACATTCTGTTACAGTGGATCTGTGGGTTATCGTACCGTTGACCTCACGCGACGTCACTTCTTAAGTGCAACCGGCCTCGCACTCAGCGCTGTCCCGTTCCAGGCCCTCGGGCTACGAGCCGGTACAAACATACGACGAACAACATCTGGCTTCAGTCAGGATGTCACGGCTGGCTACGGACCATTACAGCCAACACAAGACGAAACAACTGGTTTGCCACTTTTGCACTTGCCGACGGGGTTTCGTTACCTCTCATTTGGCTGGGCAGGTGATCCGTTAAACGATGATTCTGAAACGCCAGGATCGCATGATGGCATGGCGGCTTTTCAGACAAGCAACGGTCTTACCCGATTAATCCGTAACCACGAACTTCGCAGCGGCACATCCTTCTCTAACAACACGGTCTACGACCCCAATGCCGGTGGAGGCACAACCACTATTGAGTTCGATCCAGTTCGGGGCGTTACGACCGGCGCATGGGCCAGTTTGGCGGGAACTGCCGTTAACTGTGCAGGTGGTCCAACCCCTTGGGGCTCATGGTTGACGTGCGAAGAAACGGTGGCCGGTCCAGGTGGAGACAACAACTACCAGAAGCCTCATGGATATATCTTCGAAGTCCCGCTAGAAGGGACAGCAACGGCCCTCCCCCTTCGCGCGATGGGTCGCTTCGTCCATGAAGCCGTTGCTGTTGACCCCACAACAGGGATCATTTACGAAACGGAAGACCGGCCTCTCGCCGGTCTGTATCGATTTATACCTGCGCAAGCAGACCGACTGATGTTGGGCGGAAAGCTAGAGATACTGTCTCTCACGGGTGTGCCGAAAGCTGACCTTCGGACAGACCAGCAAGTAAACGTCTGGCATCCCGTCACCTGGCTACCGATTGACGACCCGGACCCGAGCAGCATTGAAGTCAACAGCATATTTCTGCAAGGTGCCGATTCCGGTGGAGCCACTTTCGCGCGTCTCGAAGGAGCCTGGTACGGCGAAGGCCGGATCTTCATTGTGTCAACCGACGGTGGGGAGGCTGAAGCAGGACAGATCTGGGAATACGACCCAACCGGTAATCGTCTACGCCTAGTCTTCGAATCACCAAGTTTCGACGTACTTGATATGCCCGACAACCTTTGCGTGAGTCCACGCGGAGGATTAATTCTTTGTGAAGACGGCAGCAACCAAAGTTTCGTACGTGGGCTGACGATGGACGGAACCATATTTCCATTCGCAAAAAATAATGTGGTCTTAAATGGCGAACAGAACGGCTTCGAAGGAGATTTCCGAGAGCGGGAGTTTGCGGGTGCCACGTTTAGTCCCGATGGACGCTGGCTGTTTTTCAACGCACAATCACCTGGAATCAGCTTCGCTGTTACCGGTCCGTGGGCGCGAGGTCCGCTTTAACGCGGTGCCGTCAAGTTACAAACGTTAGAATTCTCAGTGTGGCCTGTTTACGCCAATCGCTATCGTTGTTCGTTTTCGCCACAACCCTTGTGACCATTGCGATAACCACAAAGGAAGTCAACGGTCACCCACTCACGTTTACCGACGTTACTCTCATCATCCAAGCCGACGGCTCGTTCGATGTCGACCTTCTGTACGATCTCGACGCACTCGCCCTTGGTGCCCCAATCGACACAGACGACTCGGCACTAGTGGCTGCACTTGGACAGCTAACACCCGCTGAACTAGATAATCACATCAATAGACTCAAGCGCTTGTTTGAGCGACGCATCAGGGTGAGATTTGATGGTCAGCCAGCACCGTTTGAGGTCACCTTTCCAGATCATGGAACACCGAAAGCTACTGAAGCGGCCATCCCAACAGTCCTCGGATTAACAGCGCACCTTGAGGGCACCATACCTGCCGGGGCGAACACAGTTGAGTTCTTTGCTTCTAGGGCATTCGCCAACGTCCAACTGACCATCATGGACCTTCCACGTGACGTGGAAACGCATTTGGTGCTAGAACGCGGTGCCCGCAGTGCTCCCTATGATTTGATGGCAGCAACTACACCCACAACTGCTACCACAATGTACGTCTGGCTCGGCATTAGCCACATTATTCCTCAAGGACTCGACCACATTCTGTTCGTACTTGGCCTGTTCTTACTAAGTCCAAAGTTGCGTCCTCTCATATGGCAGGTAACTGCTTTTACCATTGCCCACGCTTGCACATTGACTGCAGCTACGTTCGGTACTATTTCCGTCGATGCAAATATCGTCGAACCACTTATCGCTGCTTCCATCGTATATGTCGCAGTAGAAAACACCATCATCGAACGACTCACACCATGGCGAACGGTGATCATATTTTGCTTCGGCCTATTACACGGATTGGGTTTTGCGAATGCATTGAACATGGTTGGACTCCCCAACCAAGAGCGTCTCGTTGCCCTCTTAGCCTTTAATGCTGGCATTGAGTTCGGACAAATCGCGGTAATCGCTATTGCCGCTGGCTGTATTGGTTGGTTCAAAAATTACGATTGGTACCGAACTAGAATCGTCGTCCCGGCGTCCATCTTCATAGCCTTAATAGGGTTAGCCTGGTTCGTCGAGCGAACGCTTTAGAATCCGCTCACTTCGGCGCACCAGCAAACCGCCGCGCAATAAAACGAAGCACTATCCGCAAGCGACCCCAAAAAAAATGAAACTGACCCAGGAGAGCACCATATCCGAGCAACAAGATCTGATACAGCGGAAAAATAATGGCCAAATAGACAACCCAACGGAGCCAGGATGGTGCGTCCGCTGGCAAGAGTAAGCCAAGAATGGGTGTCCGTAGAGTCACAACGGTCATACCAGCAAGGGAAAACGACACAAGAATGGCCACTACACCCCAAAGGGTGACATTCCAACGCCCACGTAATTTATCAACAAAACTCACGAGAATCGCAGAGGAGGGTATCTTTGCTGATTCGAACCGGTCAAGCCATCTAACGAGTATTGTGCGGGAACCGCTAGGCAACATGCTAGAATTTTGATGCCGGACCCTGTAAACACATTCCATCTCATCAGAGGGATATACGAGATGAATAAGTTTGTTTTTCGTTCTGTATTGCGTATCAGCCTCGCGCTTGGAGGCTTTGGACTCGTCGCCACTAGCACCCTACAGGCGCAAGACTGGCCGAGTTGGCGTGGACGCAGCCAAAACGGTGTCTCTGAACTCACGAACCTCGTTTCTAACTGGTCCGTGGATGGTGAAAACCTCATTTGGTTCCAAGAATATATTGCAAGGTCTACTCCTGCAGTTTTCGACGGACGAGTCTGTGCCAACGGGCGTACTGGTGAAGATGTTGCCAAGAAAGAGATCGTCACGTGTTGGAACGCGGAAGACGGCACTAAACTTTGGGAACATACGTTCAGCATCCTTAATACGACCGTACCGTTTAACAGAGTCGGTTGGGGTAGTGTCACTGGAGACCCTGAGACCGGCTACCTCTACGCAATGAATGTCGATGGTCATCTCCATTGTTTCGACCGAGATGGCAACATTGTTTGGAACTGGCGACTCGCCGAAGACTTAGGTCGTGCATCCGGGTACGGCGGTCGTACATCCACGCCTATCATCGATGAAGACCGTTTAATTCTGGGAGTAATCGGATCTGCCTGGGGCAGGCTCGGCGGCCCCCCACGTCATCGCTATGCAGCATTCGACAAACGTAACGGTAGAGTCCGATGGGTATCCACGCCTGGTGGGAACGTTGCCGACATGAATACGCAATCAGTTCCGATAATTGCCGTAATTGACGGGCAGCGATTAATCATTGACGGAAACGCGGATGGCAATATTTACGCACTTCAGGCACGGACCGGAACTAAAGTCTGGGAGTATCAACTTAGCCAACGAGGCATCAACGTGTCACCGGTCATTGATGGCACAACAGTCTATGTCGCCCACAGTGAAGAAAATCTAGACGGAGGCACAATGGGTCGTCTCGTAGCGATCGATGCCACTGGTAACGGTGATATTACCGCCACGGGTGAAAAATGGCGTTTGGACGGTATGGCCGTTGGTTTTTCTTCACCAATGATTAAAGACGGAAGGCTTTACGTCATTGATAATTCGGCAAATCTTTTTGCTGTCGATGCAACAAGCGGAACCATTATTTGGGACCAGAGTGTTGGTACCGTCGGCAAATCGTCTCCTGTGTGGGCGGACGACAAGCTGTACATAACTGAGGTTAATGGCAATATTCACATCCTCCAGCCAGGTGAGAACGGCGCTACCGTTCTTGATTCGGAAGAACTTGAAGTTGCCGACGGACGTTACGCAGAGATTTATGGGTCGTTCGCTCCGGCGTATGGGCGCCTCTACGTAACAGCGGAATCCGGCATTTACTCGATTGGCGATCCGAACGTTCCCTTCAACGCAACGGCTGGAACAAATCCGAATCTCGGCACAGAAACTGCCTCCACAGGTGCCGTCGCCAGCATTCAAGTCGTTCCGGCGGAGGTGATCGCTGCTGCTGGTGAGACTGTTAACTTTCGTGTATTGGCATTCGATGAAAATGGACAAGCCTTGGGTGAACGCGATGCAACCTGGTCGTTAGATGGCCTTACGGGTTCACGCCTTCGCGTTAACGGCGAATTCCAGTCGATACCTACTTCTACGAATCAAGCAGGAGAGGTGGTCGCAACCATCGGTACTATCTCGGCCGCCGCCCGGGTCAGAATTTTTAGTCCACTTCCCTGGAATGAAAACTTTGAGAACGGTCGTCCGCCACATTGGATCGGTGGCGGCGGAAGCTTACAAGCCGTCGACGAAGGGGGGCAACAGCTCTTCCGCAAAGGACCGTCGCGAACCGGCATTCATCGACATGCAATCTACGTTGGACCTTCATATCTCTCGAACTACACGATACAGGTAGATGGCATGTCGACTCAAAAAGGGCGTCGGCGACCAGACATTGGTGTTATTAACAGTGGCTACACATTGGACCTTCAGGGCAACCATCAACGCATTGAAGTACGCTCGTGGGCTGCTGAACTTCGCATGGCAGAACGGTTTGACTTCTCATGGGATCCTGATGTCTGGTATACGTTAAAGCTTCGCGTGGATGTCGATGATAGTCGGGCCCTTATTCGCGGCAAAGTGTGGCCGCGTGATGAACCTGAACCAACTGACTGGACTGTGACCGTCGAGGATCCAGAACCTGTTCGACAAGGTAGTCCTGGACTCATCGGTTATTCCCCCATCGATATTTATTTTGACAACGTTAGTGTGACGGAGAACCAATGACTCGACAACCTCTACTGATAGCCACTGTACTTCTCATCCTCACCAGTTCCATTAGCGCTCAGGAGGCCTCGATGTTTGGCAACACGCCATCTCGCAATATGGTTTCCGGTGAAACTGGGCTAGTCAGTGAGTGGGATGCTTCGACTGGAAGCAACGTCCTATGGTCTCAGCCAGTGGGATCGCAAGCGTATGGTGGACCAACCGTGGCCAATGGTCGTGTTTACATTGGGACCAATAACGAAGGTCGACGGGACCCGGCAATTGAGGGCGACAAAGGAGTCGTCATGGCCTTTGATTCAACGTCCGGTGACTTTCTCTGGCAAATGGTGCATCCCAAACTGTCGTCAGGGCGAGTGAATGATTGGCCGCTACAGGGTGTGTGCTCGACAGCGTTTATGGAGGGTGACCGCATCTACTACGTGTCCAACGAGGCACACATCGTGTGCCTCGATGCCAAAGGTTTTGAAGATGGTGAAAATAACGGGCCTTTCGTCGACGAAGAATATACCGACGAAAACTCAGGAGACATTATTTGGTCTTATGACATGATCGGAGAACTCGACGTCTTTCCCCATAACCTTGCAACGGGTTCCCCGCTGATCGTCGGTGACATTCTCTACACAGTCACTAGTAATGGCGTCGATGAAGGCCACGTCAACATTCCGTCTCCCTTCTCTCCAGATTTCATAGCGCTCGACAAAAACACTGGTGAACTTCTATGGGAAAGTAATCCAGTAGGTGAGAACGTTTTACACGGCGCCTGGACTAATCCGGCGTATGGCGTGATCAATGGCCAGGCTCAAGTAGTCTTCCCCGGTGGAGATGGAATCATCTATTCCCTCAATGCGGAGAATGGTGAATTAATCTGGCAGTTTGACTGTAACCCTGAAGATTCTGAGTGGATTCTCGGAGGACGCGGCACTCGAAACAATATTTTGTCGACGCCCGTCATCTATAACGACAGGGTCTACATCGGTGTCGGGCAGGACCCGGAACATGGTGAGGCACCAGGACACTTCTTTGCCATCGACGCAACTGGTAGCGGAGACATCACGAATACGCATGCTGTCTGGCACCGTGGTGGAGAAGATTTCTATCGCACCATGTCGACCGCCGCCATCTCTGACGGCGTACTTTATATCTCAAGTCTTTCCGGGTTTTTACACGCACTAGATCCAGAAACCGGCGAAGAGTTTTGGACCTACGACACATTTGCGGCCGTATGGGGATCACCATTCGTTGCTGACGGAAAAGTTTTCCTCGGCGATGAAGACGGTGATGTCGTCATACTGCGTGCTGGGAAAGAGATGGAAGTATTGGGTGAATATAACCTTGGTGCTGCTGTCTACTGTACCCCTGTCGCAAAAGACGGGGTCCTCTATGTGTTAACCCGCAATCGCATCTGGGCGCTCCAGGAGGGAGCCCAAGGCGACCCGCTGTAAAGGTCGATACGGTCGATACCAATCCCGCCGGCGCAAGGACGGGGCGGATCCATTTAAGCTGCTGACCAGGTCACCTGGCTCCCTTTGCAGGTACTGCGGCAGGTTGGAACCAACCTGAAAGTCTTACGTGGTTCCAAATGACCCAGCAACCAATCCGTAACTCAGTGGCTCGTTTGTACTATTCGCGTGCTTCGGGAACCAGCTCGGAAACAATCCGTTCACCGCTACGCAGAAACACGACCTCGGCAGGCTCCCCCACCCTAAGAACGTCAAGCGCATACGTGTAATCGTAAATATCGGCAATTGTTTGACCAGCAAGACTGACGATAAGGTCGCCCGCTGCCAGACCGGCCGCCTCAGCAGGGCCACCTGCGACGACACCTGACAATAACAATCCCTCGGCTTCCTGCGCATAATCGGGGATGGTTCCTGTGAAGATGCGCATCATGGCCTGGCCTGTTCGCTGCACATCTTGTTCCACCTTGACGAACTCTGGCGCAGCCACTTCCGATACCAGCCGAATGGCAACGGCCGTACCTAGTTCAGCAATCCTCGCAAGACCATCGTAATTAACAGTGTCAGCATCATCCGTAGGGCGGTGGTAGTCTTCATGACTGCCAGTAAAAAATGCCAAGCTCGGCACCTCAGCCGCGTTGAGGCTCATGACATCCGTTGGCAAGTACGGGTCCGCCACGAATGACAAGTCAAATCCTATGGGCTCATTTAATTCCTGAACAAGTTCTGTCCAAATAGGACTACTTCCAACCGCTTGTACTGTGAGCGTGTTCTCGCGAAGACGCCCTACCATGTCAAAGTTGAGATATGCAGCAATGTCAGACATTGGGACAGGCTCCTGTCGCACAAAGTCTGCAGAGCCAAGTAATCCCAACTCTTCCCCGGACCAGAATGCCACAACCAGGCCGCGATTCCGTTCTACGCTTGCCAGTGATGCACTGATCGACAGAATCGCTGCCACTCCCGATGCATTGTCGTCGGCACCGTTATGCACTTCGTGAGCTTCGTCGGCACGTGCCAGTGAGTCTCCCCCACGACCGTAACCCAAGTGATCGTAGTGCGCGCCAAGCAGTACGTAAGGCTCATCCGCCGAAACTGGCACCGTCGGTGGCAGGTAACCGATAACATTATTGCCGATTCCTTCTTGACGCTCGAGTTTAACTTCGAGCTCAGCATGTAAAGGCAAATCGAATCCACCAGCGTGGGGATTTCCGGTATCAAGTGCAGCCTGAACTGTCTCCAATGACTCACCGACACTTTCAAACAGCAGTGAACCGATTTCACCATCAACCGTTGCGGCTACGATCCCAGAGTCACCCATTGCATTATCAAAGGTCAATGGCACCAACTCTCCGGCATTCGGTGATCGTGGTCCGGTTACGACGATCAACCCCTTCGCCCCACGCTCCCGGGCGGTAAACGCTTTGTAGCGAAGTCCAGCGTACCGTGACAACGTGCCACGAAGTTCACCCTCAGTATCCTCAGGAAAGTATCGGAGCACTACCGCGATTTTGTCAGCCACATCAACGGCCGCGTAGCTGTCATAAGAAAACCCGTCAGTTTCTGGAACTGAAAGTCCGTAGCCAGCAAACACCAGCGGCGCGTCAACTACACCTGTATCCGAAAATGCAAGTCCTCGTACGGAGAGTTCCTCGGACGACGACGGCGCTAATAGAGACCCGTCGTCCGTCTGGACCGCGAGTGTGGTGCCACTGTCCTCAACGCCAGCTGTATAAATAAAGGATTGCCGAAAATCTTCCACGCCTGGCAGAGGTTCCAAGCCCACACGTTGCAGTTCTCCAATGATGTAATCGCCAGCCTTACGACTACCGACGGACCCCGTTAAACGTCCCTCAAGGTCATCACTCGCGAGAGTTTCCACAACAATTCGTGCATCAATCTCTTCAGCAACCTCAACGCTCGTACAAGCACTATGCACCAGAAAAACGAACGGAACAAAACCAACTATGGCAACTCGATATGACATCAACCCCATCCTCAAGAAAATATCACCACTGTAGACGGTACTAATCTCGGAGCTCCGGTAGTCGAACTACACGGGAACCGAACCGCAACGATTCAGAATCTGGACTCCAAGCAAAATCGTATATTTCCGGCTCGGACGAAAACAGAGTGTCTCCGGTACGCGCGTCCACAACCTCGACCCATCCTGTCGTCTGATTTGAAACCAGAAAAGCTATTGTCGTTCCATCTGGAGACCACCGCGGACCTGTAATCGTAAGATCAATAAACTGGTCAACGGGCGTGTCCCGTTGGCCCGCGTCAAAGACATGCGTGGTCTGAAGAAGATCAGACGATAGTACCCAAAGACCATCTAGATCCACCACGGCAAGCTTGGATCCATCCGGTGACCATGCAGGATCACAACTACCCAGGCCAGTCGATAGTTCACTTATTGCATTACCGTCTCGGACCCAGACCCTAGTACGCGCCACAAGACGATTACCGCGTTCTATTGGTGTCCCCGGCTCCTCAGCACAAATAGCGACACGTCCCTCGTACCATACAAAATTTACGAGTCGCACTGCGCCAGGCGGCACCGGCGGGGCACCCGGCTCCTCATTCGCATCCTGCAGGACCACAGCCGCCCACTGAACTGTGCTCCCCACTAAAAAAGTGAGAACCAGTGTCGCAACACAAACAACCACCTTACGAAAACCAAACAGGAATACCATGACGTTATTAGCCTACCCCACGAGAACTCCGGCCTCTATGGACTAGATCCTCAGCTCTAGCCTCTGGACCTCAACAAAGCCGATATCGCTCTGTAACAGACGCCACTAACCTCTTATAGACACAACTCGTTTAGCGACTAACACAGTTCGGTAATTACGATAACACTTCGGATTCTAAGAGCTAGCGGCATCCGAAGTGTTGTCTTGGTAAACACGTTCACACGCTTGTCTGAAACGGGCCACAAGTACGTCCGCATCAGCACCACTAAACGGCCCCAGCCGTCGCTGCTCGACTTGCAAGCGCTTTACTTCTTCAAGCTTGACCCGACGTCTCCCTTGCTCGTCAACGCCACCCCCTATCGTATTGGCTGCGAGCCGTTCCCTCCATTGTTGTGCCAGAATCTCAGCGGGTGAACCGCTAACGTTCGCTTTCGCGTCCGCGCTCACAAGGCCTTCCACCTTTTCACAAAGTATCTCAAGGCGCTTTAACTTCTTGGCGGGATCTAGGTCTGTCCCACGAAATTGATCTGGATGGGTCTCTACTACACGAGCAAGCGCTCGACCAAAGCGTGTTGAACATTTTCTCCGTACGTCAGTCGGGAGGTCTGGCGCCTGTCGCCACCGAACTTGGATCGCCTGAATCTTATCGAACAGCCCAGATCTATCGCCCTCGGATTTCTGCTCAGGCGAATCTGTATCGCCCATCACTGGGAGTTTTTCCGCGAGCGCTTCCACTTCCACACAGAGTGCGTCACGTATCGCAACGCGATCGGCCATCGCCTCACGTTCTCCTGCTCTAGAGCGCTCGACCACACTGTCACACGCCTCTCGAAAACGAGCCCATATGGCCTCTGAGCGATTACGACGAACAGGGCCGATACTTTTCCACTCTACTTGAGTCCGCTTAACCTCTTTGAGTGCAACTGCAAGATCCTCCGTCTCTACCAGCGCCTCTACTTCAGTACAGAGTGACTCCTTCTGTTTGAGATTCTGAGTCCATACACGTTTACGTTCAGCAAGATCCGTTTTTCGTCGTTTAAAAAAAACATCGCAGGCCGATCTAAAATTTTTCCACGACTCATCGAGGTTCTTTCTATGAACCGGACCAAGTGCCTTCCAATCACCTTGCAAAGTCTTTAGACGTTCAGCGGTCTTAACCCAATCAGTCGAATCTCGAAGACTTTCGGCCTCTTTAACGAGTGCCAACCGTCGCTCTTGATTCTTCTCACGTTCGACCTTCTGGTCATTAAAAAACCTCTCGCACCTGGGATAGACCTCATCGTGCGCCGCCTTAAATCGACGCCACAATAATTGCCCCTTCTCTCGAGGAACATCGGAGGCTTGTCGCCATCTTTTCATCAGTGCGCGAAAATTACTCGCAACTTCAGCATCACTAATGGATTTTTCGCTTTTTGTTGCCTTTAACAAATCCTCCATTCGCCGACATAGTTCTTCTTGGATGCCAAGATTGGCCCACCGTTGCCAATCCGAAAAAGCACGCAGTTCACGGACTTTACCTAAGAGCGCTGTGGTGCTTTCTCTAAGTTTCTTTGCAAGCTCCTCCCGATCGCGTTTCGTAGGTAGAGACGGCAGGTTGTCTAATGTTTCTCGCGCATTTCGTAATCGGCGTTCAGCTTTACTTAGGGTTAAATTTTCATCCGTCGCACATCGGTCCGTAACGTTTATTAACTGCTGTAACCGAGTCAGATTCTTTCGAAGACTCTCTACACGCGCTTCCCGAACGGTTGACTCAATCGCTTTGTGAGCTGAATCGACTACTCTTTTTCTCTCGTTTAGCGCGTCCACAACGCCGTCACATTCAGTCAATACACTTATCCCGGCTATTTCCCTTCGCCAACGCTCATTGAGTCCAGTCCAATTTTTTTTGATTGGCGACGGATCTCCATTCTCGACAAGTTGTTCCATTTCACCAATGGTCAGCTCAAGCTGCTGTAGACAAGCCTGTCCTTGAGCGTACTGTTCAATCCTTTTTTCGCAGGCCATCCCCGCCGCCTCGAAACGCTGACTTAAGACACTCGACCGTTCTGTATTTTCGTCGGACAACGCTGGTGGAATCTCCAGAGCCTGCCATTCCTCACGTGCCTGCTTCAGAGCGCTTAACGCATTCGCCCCTTCCAACTGGTCAACACGAACACACAATTGTTCCTGAACGAGTTCTAGAGCTGACTGCCGTTGAGAAGCACGTGACTCTTCCGCAGACTTCGCGTCAAGTGCTAACAAGCGGTCTTCTACTTTTCGGCGTGCGGAGGCAAACCGGTCCGTGACACTCACATGTAACTGGTCGTTCAACTGTGACCACGTCTCGACGAAAGTATCAAGCTCTTTTCTTCCGTGTTCGAGGTCGTCAACGGTTTCACCTAACTTTTCAATCTGTTCGCACAGCACCGTACCCGCACAAGCCTGGGCAGACTCACTTTCAGGCGCGTCCTGTCTATGACGCCCATCAAGAGCTTCTCGCGCACGACGTGCAACTCCCTTTTGCCTAGCTCGACGTGCAATCTCTTCCAACACCACTTCGTCCGGAATTTGCTCTGTGGTTAATCGCTCATACGCAGCTAACGCTGTCGCTTTGTCGTCAGACTTAAGCGCAACAATCGTTAGTTCCTCTGGATCCGTCATGCGACGTACCGCTTCAAGAGCGACCACCACGTATTTTGTATTACGCGCGACTGCCGAAAGCGCTTTATCCGTTACTACATACTGAAGCGCAACAAGTCCTATCGATTCGTTCTCGGCGGTTCTGGCAACAACACCAAGCGAGCGTTCATCCTTCAGCGCTCGAATAGCCTGGTCCGCAACAGCTTCATCCGTCAATTCGACAACAAGCGCTGTAACACCATTCGTAACAGCCGAACGTGTCTCGTCGTCAACGTCCGGTTCCTTAAGCAATGAGACCAGCCGCTCAAGGTCGGTCATCCGTCCGACCGCCGCGAGGCGCACACGAAGGTCGTCATCCTGCAGAACAACGTCAAGAAGTACGTCATCGACATCGGCACCATCCGGCAAACTCTTGACAGCATCGAGTCGAACGCTCGGGTCGTCACTTTGCCACGCCGGTTGATTACGAAATCTCTCAAGCAGTTTCATCGATTTCAAAAGTGGACAGGTCTCTTTCGATTATGCATACTCGAAACGGAAATTGTCGAATTCAGAGTACCCACGGCGCAGCCGCCGCCAGATCAGACGCTGTGGTTTTTATTCTGACAGATCCGGCATATAAAGATTACTTGATTTTTTAGTCGACAATCACTGAACGCGGTCGCGCGGGACCGCAAGGAGTAGAACCTATGTCGTTTCGCGCCATAATCGTTGCGTTTGTTACATCTATAACACTGGGAACTGGTAGCGCTACTGCCCAAAACCCTGTCGTCGTGATGGACACGAGCATGGGTTCGATGACCATTGAGCTCCTCCAAGCCGAAGCTCCCATTACTGTCAATAACTTCCTTCAGTACGCGCACGACGGCTTCTACGAGGGCACAATTTTTCACCGTGTCATTCAAGGATTCATGATTCAAGGTGGCGGCTTCACTGCAAGCATGTCGCAGAAACCGACACGCGACCCCATCAAAAATGAAGCAGACAACGGTGTCAGTAACGAACGAGGGACCATAGCGATGGCGCGTACGGGCGTGGTGGATAGTGCCACCGCACAATTTTTTATTAACCATCAGAACAATGCTGGAAGCTTGGACCACACGGGACCAGGACCCGCGTTCGGCTATGCCGTATTCGGGCGAGTCACCGAAGGACTTGACGTGCTCGATGCGATCGCTGGTGTGTCAACTACACCAAAGGAAGGCCATAGAGACGTTCCCGTCGACACCGTCACCATTAACTCCGTCACGGTACAGTAGGTAGCGTCATGCGACAGTTTGGTGTCGGGTTGTTCGTACTAATAGCCATGGCCCTTGGGTCGTCGCCGTTATATGCGCAACAGGAGCCTCCACCCAATCCACATGTGGTTATTGAAACCTCTGTGGGCGACATCACGATTGAACTGTTTCGTCCTCGAGCACCAGTCTCCGTCGTGAATTTTCTAACGTACGTGCAAGCCGGTTTTTACGACGGTACGATTTTTCATCGAGTGCTCCGTAATTTGATCATTCAGGGCGGAGGACTTAACCCGGACCACACCCCGAAGACCGATGGACTCAGAGGTCCTATCCTCAATGAAGCGACAAATGGTCTTCGGAACCAACGCGGCACGGTTGCGATGGCCAGGCTTGGCACACCAAACTCAGCCCGTTCCCAATTTTTCATCAACACCAGTCATAACCAAAGCTTTGACCAACGTAATACGACCGATGCTGGTTTTGGCTACGCTGTTTTTGGTGAAGTCGTTGATGGCATGGACGTGGTGGATGACATTTCGAACGTCCGGACAACAAGCGTTGACGGTATGAGGGACGTTCCCCAAGACACGGTCCTCATCAGGACCATCCGCCGCGTTGACCCCTGAAGCCTGATTCGTCGGCTCAACTGAGCGACAATAGGCCGGATGAACTACGAGTCTTCGACGCCCTCGCACACGGAAGTTGAACGCCGAGTCCTTTCCGTTCTAAAAGAACTTGTCGGGGAACTCCGCGGTGACGACAGGGAACCACGCATCCGTTTGCAGGATTCACTGGAACAAGACCTGGGTATTAGCAGCCTCGAACGTGTAGAGCTCCTCATCCGCCTTGAGCAAGTCTGCAACATCAGGCTCGACGACTCCGTCATGATAGAGGCCAGCTCCGCGGCTGACCTAGTATCGGCAATTGCTGAGGGTCAACATACCTTCCAGGAGCAGCAGACTAGCCACATTGCCGACACCATCACATCCACGCCTGCGCCGACTAGCGCCCGCACAATTGTTGAGGCTCTCGTTTGGCATGCCGAAAGAACGCCTGATCGTGCGCACATCTATTTACGTGAGGACGACGGAAATGAGACGCAGCTCACCTATGGCTGGCTTTGGGCCCAGGCCCAGGCAATCGCGGGTGGATTGTGTTCAAGAGGGGTCAAACGTGGGGATACGGTTGCGATGCTGCTCAGAACAGAAGCGGATTTCTTCGCAACGTTCATGGGTATCCTCATCGCCGGTGGCATTCCGGTTCCTCTCTATCCTCCTGCCCGCGCCAACCGCATTGAGGAGTACGTCATCCGCCAGGTAAACATCCTAAAGAATGCCGGCGCACAAATCCTCATCACATTTGAAGAAGTTGAGCGTGTCGCGAGCCTCCTTGTAAACCAGGTCCAAGACCTCCACACCGTGGTGAAACCAGAGACTCTAATTTCATCTAAAAAATCACCGGTGTTAACAACCGGTAGCGATGGAGCACTTATCCAGTACACGTCTGGTAGCACTGGTCTCCCAAAAGGAGTGTTCCTCACTCACGAGAACCTGCTGGCCAACATTCGGGCGATTGTCACGACACTCAAGATCGATTCAAACGATGTTGGTGTGAGTTGGCTTCCGCTGTACCACGACATGGGACTAATTGGTACGTGGTTGGGCACCTTTTATGTCGGGGCACCGGTTGCGCTAATGTCACCGCTGGCATTTTTAGCCCGACCAGTTCGTTGGCTCCAATCTATTTCGTCACGAGGCGGGACCGTCTCGGCAGCGCCAAATTTCGCCTATGACCTCTGCGCAACCCGAGTTACAGATGAAGAGCTGGAAGAACTTGACCTAAGTAGTGCACGGTTACTGCTGAATGGATCAGAAGCAGTGTCTCCGACAACAATCAAACGGTTCATCGAAAGATTTACTCCATGTGGCCTCCCTGAATCCGCGGTGTTCCCCGTTTACGGACTGGCGGAATGCTCCGTCGGGCTTTCAGCTCCAATGGTTGGTTCACTGCCACGATTCGACGCCATCCGTCGAAACACTTTCCAGGAAACTGGCGAAGCGATCCCAACACAAACGGAAGATGCCAATACGTTCCGTTTCGTTTCGTGTGGGAAGGCTCTTCCCGGTCACGAACTAATCGTCGTTGACGATGACGGTCACCCTGTCGAAGAGCGTCATCGGGGCAATATTAAGTTCCGGGGGCCATCAGCGACGAGTGGTTACTACCGTAATCCAGAAGCAACACGCAAACTCATCGATGTTGACGGCTGGCTCAAAACGGGCGACCTTGGCTATATCGCGGACGGTGAGTTGTTTTTAACCGGTCGCAGCAAGGACGTCATCATCAAAGGTGGACGAAATCTCTATCCAGAGGAGGCTGAATTAGTAACCGGGCAGGTCTCCGGCGTAAGAACGGGCTGTGTCGCCGCATTCGGAATCTCCGACAACCGCCGGGGAACAGAACAATTTATCGTCGTCGCGGAAACCAGACTCACCTCCTCCGAAGAGCAAGAATCAGTAAAACGAGCAATCATCCGTGCCGTCGGCAATGCTGTTGGTGTAGCTCCGGACCAAGTCGTGCTGACACCACCCGGCACAGTTCCCAAAACGTCAAGCGGGAAAATCCGACGTTCCGAAACGCGAAATGCCTTACTTTCCGGACAACTTGGAACTCGCCCTGCGAGCACTGCAACGCAGTGGACGAAGCTGTTGCTATGGACAGCCATAACACGAGTAAAGCAATGGAGTACCCAACTCGGCAAGGCATTGTATACCTGCTATGTAGTTGGCCTAATGTTGGTTAGCAGCCCACTTATACTCCCTTTACTTTTTATGGGACCTCGCGGTCCGTGGATTGATCGCGTCGTAGGATTCTGGAACCGAGTTCTTCTACTACTCACTGCTTGCCCGGTAACAATCGTGGGACGCGAAAAAGTTCCGACCGACAAACCCGTAGTGTTTGTCGCAAACCACGCAAGTTACCTTGACCCGCCACTGATGATGGGCGTGCTTCCACAAACGGCACGCTTCGCGACAAAAGGAAAGCTTGCTGACTACCCGATACTCGGTACGGCAATTCGAAAAGGCGGTCATATCCCCATCAACAAGATTAACCAATCCCAACGGATTGAAGGACTAACCGACATAAGACAACTACTCAACCAAGGAGAATCCATTTTTGTTTTCCCTGAAGGAACATTTGAGTTGGCGCCACGGCTTCTACCATTCCGCCTCGGTGCGTTTCATGCCGCTGTCGACGCTGGTTGTCCGGTTATCCCTGTGGCCATCCGTGGCACACGAAACGTCTTTCCAGCCCTTAGTCGGCTTCTGAAACCCGGGCGTATCACCGTGACTTTCGGTGCACCACTACATGCAAAAAATTCCGATTGGAGTGAAATAGTGCGTCTCCGGAACGAAGCATTAAGTTTCATCTCATCAAACTGTGGGGAATCCTGAGTACTACCCACACTCAGTTCAATCCGGGTGCACAACCAGACGACCAACAATTTTCCCACCTCGCAAATCATCAAGCGCCTGCTGCACCTCGCTAAGTGGTCTGGAGGTAACTGGAAGCGGCGGCACCACACCAGCGCGAACAAATGCCATGAGGTCATTCATCTCAGAAAGACTTCCAACGTAGGACCCCTGGATCGATTGTCGCTTGAGCGGCAACAATGGCAACGAAACGGGCAAAACGCCGCCAAACAGACCAACCAACACCAACGTCCCTCCTGGTGCGAGCACACTCATTGCAAAAGACGCAGACTCTGCGGAACCGACAAAATCAACAACGAACGCAAAACCACCTTCCGTGGACCGTTTAATACGTTTTGTAATACGAGGCTCCCTAGGGTTAAACGTATTACAGACGCCACGTCCATTTGCGACATCCAAACGAACATTGTCCACATCTGCGGCCGCAATATCAGTAAGCCCCATTGCCGACACTAGGCTTAGCGCCGCAAAACCGACGCCCCCGAGCCCAAGAATCAACACATTCCCTGGATTAGTTTTTGTGACGGTTTTCCTGAGTGCACTTAAGGCAGTCAATCCCGAGCAAGGGTACGTGGCCGCAACTTCTGTCGCCATGGAGCCGTAATCAAAAAGATAGCGAGGATGCGGGAGCAATACATGATCGGCAAAACCACCGTCCCGCTTGACACCAAGCGAACGCGGACTCCGACACACATGTTCATTTCCTTCAACGCACGACAGGCAGGTGCCACAACCAGTCCACGGATAGATAACACAACGGCAACCCTCAACAACATCAGGCACCTCTGGACCGAATGCGACCACCTCCCCGGCAATTTCGTGACCGAGCGTCAGTGGCAAACTGGTCCCCATCGACAAATCCAATGTTCGATCATTGCCGAGGTCGAAATAACCATCAAACAAGTGAACATCGCTGTGGCAAACACCGCAGGCGGAAACTCGTACCAACACCTCGGTGCCGGTAGGCGTCGGCGTCTGCTTTTCTCGCCGCTCAAGAGGTTTTCCGAACGAGGTCAACTCATAACAAATCACCTGTCCGCCAACTCCAAGACACCATAAAGAAAGAACTGTTCGGTCGCACAAATGTGACCGCGCCAACCCAGCTTCAAAACCCGACGTTGTAGTTCCTGCGGCGAATGAAAGATCTTTACGACATCAAATTCGCGCCCGTCTGATATTCGCCGCCGACTTCGTGACGCGGTTCTATCATCAGACACCTCATGACTTCCTCTCGCAGCCGTATGGAAACGACTATCTACAAAAAAGATACGGCCCCCTGGACTCACACAGCGTTTTACTATCAACCAGAAGGACTGAAACAAATTCTCCGGAACATGTGACAGCCAAAATCCAAAAAAAATGAAGTCATAAAGCTCCGGTGGTTGCCAACTAAAAATGTCAGCTTCCACGTACCGAACATCCGACCGACGGACACGTCGACGAGCAAGTGCAATCATTTCCGACGATGCATCGAGGCAGGTCATTTCAGAGGCAGTGCGCGCTAGCCGTTCCGACCACAAACCTGTCCCGCACGCTAATTCCAGTACTTTCCCTGTCGGCGCTAGCTCATCAAGAGTATCTTGAACTTGCACGATCTCGCGCTGCCACGCTTTATTTACCGCCGCCCCGCGGTCATAGAGGCCACGACGGTAGTACCAGTCGTCATACTCGGGCGCACGCGCGCGGTAATACTCAATTTGTTCAGCGATAAGTCGCCGCTCGTCAGTAGACAAGTCATCAAACGTCACGACACCTTCATTTCAGATGCCAATGCATGAAGCGCATCCCCTGTAAGTCGATGAACCGTCCACTCAGTCATTGGAATCGCACCTACTTTCCCATAAAGACCGAGCGCCATCTCGTTCCAGTCAAGTACCGACCACTCGAGCCGTCCGCAACCACGAGCCACCGCGAGACCCGCCACATATGCCAACAAACCCCGACCAACGCCACGACGCCTATAGCTCGGACGGACAAATAAATCTTCCAAGTACAGCCCGGGCCGCCCAAGAAATGTAGAAAAATTGTGAAACACGAGCGCAAAACCAGCGGGAACCTCATCCACCCAGGCAATGACTGCTTCAGCAGATGGTTTACCGGTGAACAGAGACTTCCGTAAGTCAGCCTCAGTTGCAACGACTTCCTCGGATAAGCGTTCGTAATCCGCAAGTTCCCTGATAAATGTCATCAGTAGTGAGATATCTTCGCGCCTGGCTGCGGAAATACGAATGTGAGGTCTAGTATCCGACATGCATCAGCCTGCTTGACAAGCAGGTGCCACGCTAACAAGGACGACCGTGATATGCAACGACATCGTCAACCGGTCACCAAATGCATCTAAGACTATTCAGGTGTTAGCCTGTTAAGCCCGTGCAGCAAGTCTGTTATCAGATCGTCCGCATCTTCAATACCCACGGACAGCCTCACCAAATCGTCAGGCACGGGTGTTCCCGAACCTTCGACCGGAGACCGATGCTCGGCAAGACTTTCAACGCCTCCTAGTGACGTGGCATCCTGAAATAATTCGAGGCTTCTTGGCAACTCCTGTGCCGCGCGAAAACCACCACGGAGACGGAGTGAGACAATCATTCCGAACCCCCCGTCCATCTGACGTACGGCTACATCATGGCCGGGATGGCTCGGCAGTCCTGGATAGAGCACTTCGAGAACAGCTGCGTGAGATTCGACCGCTTCCGCAATTCGCAGAGCTGATTCCGATGATCTAGTTACCCGCAGGAATACCGTGCGCATGCCACGTAGGAGTAACCAGCTTTCAAACGGCCCCAGCACAGCGCCACGATTGGCACGCTCATGGCAACAACGCTCCCAAAATTGATCCTGACGGGCCGTAACGAGTGCACCCGCTAAAACATCCGCATGACCATTAAGTTGTTTCGTCGCTGAGTGCATCACAAGGTCCGCACCCAGTTCCAATGGGCGACACAAGATCGGGGTCACCACTGTGCTATCCACCACAACATGCGCGCCCGCCGCATGAGCTATTGCCGAAGCAGACTTAATGTCTGTAATTGCCCCACTGGGATTGGCCGGCGTCTCAATCCAAACGACCTTGGTCTTGCCTGGCTGCACCACATCCCCGAGCACATCAAGGTCACCGTTCGGCACCAAATCCAGAGTGATGCGCTGTTGTTCCGCCAACTCCTGCAGCCATCGCCGAATGGTCCAGTACATCTGTTGTGGAGCAACAACATGGTCCCCAATGGCTAACGTTTCAAACACTGTTGTGGCTGCGGACATACCCGAGCTAAACAATAGCGATGCACTGCCATGCTCCAGATCAGCCAATAGAGCTTCCGCCTGGTCATAGGTTGGATTCTGGTCTCGGGTATACGTTGGCTTAACAGGCTTGCCGTTTTCAGAACGCACATATGGAACCGACGGATGAATGGCTGGAACAACGCCACCGGTAATCGGATCAACCCATCCGAGTGCTTGTGCCGCACGAGTTGACGGATGTCTCCTGGAAGTCATTACGCAGATCTAGAACTAGACGATTCAATGTTGATGGCGATGTCTCGCCATTTCCCTTGATTGAACCGCCACACACTCAACGTCGCACGCGCGATATGACCAAGCACAATTGCCAGCCAAATATCCTGAGGTTCGAGACCACGCGTAAGATCTATATAAGCACACCACCCGATTGGGATAACGACCTGCGACACAATCGAGATAAAAAGCGGACTCCGGGTGTCTCCCGTGCCTTGCAATCCACCCGTGTACGTCAACGCAACAGTTACAAACAAACCCGATACGGCAAGATACGTAAGTAGTTGTCGGCCAAGTTCGTATTGTACGCCCTCATCCATACCAAAAATGGAAAGCAGTAGCCTCGGAATAGTTAAGAAAGCTAAGCCAACTAAAGCCGAAAAAGCGATCCCTATCATGGAGGCAACGAATGCAGCACGAACACTCCGCTCCGGAAATCCCGCACCCAGGTTCTGACCCGCCACCGCAGCTGTTGCCCCCATCAAGCCAACGGAGGTCCATGTCACCAACGAAAAGAGTTCCGAGTAGGTAACTGCATACGCTGCCTGCGCCTCCGCGCTGTATTCAAGGGAGCCTATAAACCGCAACAGGAGCACCCCCGCTGCGTTCATCACGATCCCTTGAAATCCAGTTGGAAGACCAAAACGGAACAACTCCCGAATAATGCCCCAATCCGGTGCAAACGACATCGAGCGGGTGAACTTAACGACCGATTTACCTGAAAAAAGAAGCCAGAGAAAAGCGGCCGCCGTCAAACAACTAGCTATCGCCGTACCCATCGCGGCGCCCATCGTGCCAAACGCCGGAATTGGACCGAATCCCCGTATCAGAACAATATTCAAGACGATGTTCATGACCGTCATGGCCACACCAAAACGCAGTGGTGTACGTGCATCACCAGCTGCCCGAAGAGCCCCACTCATCATGAAAAAAATCAACATACCGATGCTAAAGACAAACATGATGCGAAGGTACGGGAGCGCCTCAACCTGAACGTCAGGTGCCGCGTTAATCAACTCGAGCAGAAACGGCGATAGAAAATAGCCGAGCGGCGCAAGCAACCCAAGGGCCATGAACACCGCCGCTAGAAATGCTTGATATACCGTCCTATTAACGTCGTCAGACTGAGCCGCACCGGCAAAACGGGCGACCAACACACCCATTCCACTAAAAACAGACGCCACAAATACGATGACGAGAATGAAAATCTGTAAGCTGACTCCAATGGCGGCATTACCAATGTGACCTACAAAATTTCCAACCATTGCCTGATCGACAATGCCCTGGATACCACCAATGACGTTCTGTAGCATGGTTGGCCACGCCAACCTCCAGACGGCCCTCGGAAGCGGGCCTTCCACGATATCCCGATCGAACGGTCGGCTGGCGCGGTCCTTATCGCTCATAGAAAAGCGGAATTTCGGTGCGGACCGCAGTAAGATGTTGTCCTACCGTGGCGGCAGAGTTCCGGACACTCTATCAGATCGAAACCCGTTTAAGGCTAGCGTTGGACAAAACGCTCCCAGGCTCAGAAGCCCATCGAATTCTAGCGCCTAGGCCGAGACGAAACTGGCAGCCTGGACAAATACCGGCAGCCGCAAGAAGAGCGGCTGTTCTCGCACTACTTTATCCACGCAACGGTAGCCCCCATCTTCTGCTCACAGTGCGCTCTCAACAGCTCCAGGTCCACGCCGGACAGCTTTCTTTGCCTGGTGGAATGCTCGAAGACGGTGAGACCATTTTGCAGGCTGCATTACGCGAAACAAATGAAGAAGTTGGAATAGACTCAGGCCGAGTTCGAATAATCGGTGCGCTTTCCTCCCTTCATATCCCGGTAAGTAACGTCGGTCTCTATCCCGTCCTTGGGATAGCCAACGAAACACTACATATCCGTCTCGCCAAAACAGAAGTCGAACGCGTCGTCGAAGTTTCGATAAAAGAACTATCCAACCCAAACAACCTACGGTTAGGCACACGGTGGAGAAACAACTGCTTATCAACCGTGCCTTATTTCGAATTACAAAATGAGCGCGTTTGGGGCGCAACTTCAATGGTGTTAGCAGAATTACTAACACTGCTTGATCTCCGCCCGAAAAATCCATGGTGAGACCGCACACTCTATTTTGTCTCACTGCAAACAGGAACGCGCCGTGTTAAATTTCATCCGGTCCGGCTCGTACACCCTCGCGCCGCCCATACATGTAATGACTGTACAACTACGGACAGACTCTGCGAGGAGACCACCAGATGGCGAAGCGACCCATTAAAGGGCCGACAAAACGGAATTCGACTAAGCGCTTGAAATCGAGTTCACGGCCGTTACTCGACGCCGTCGATGAAAGTATCGATATTGTCGCTGAACGCAACGACGGAGAGACAACTGTCACGCTGCACGAAGCCGCACAGAGCCGCTACTTAAATTACGCACTCTCAGTCATTACCTCTCGTGCGCTCCCGGATGTACGTGACGGGTTAAAGCCGGTCCAACGTCGAATTCTATACACCATGTGGCAGCAGCGTCTAAACGCCGACGCGAAACATCGGAAGTGTGCGAAGGTTGTTGGTGATGTTATGGGCAGCTACCACCCACACGGTGATAATGCCATTTACGACACGCTAGTCCGAATGGCCCAGCCCTTCTCGCTCCGAGAACCCTTAGTCGATGGTTCAGGCAACTTTGGCTCGTTGGATGGGGACGGTGCTGCCGCGATGCGGTATACGGAATGTAGGCTCGCTCCGATAAGCGCGGAACTACTTCAGGAGATCAGCAACAATACTGTGCCATTTCGTCCAAACTACGACGGAACTAAGCATGAGCCAGTCGTAATTCCAGCGCGGATTCCCAATCTATTAATTAACGGTGCAACGGGCATAGCAGTTGGCATGGCAACCAACATCCCTCCTCATAACTTCGGTGAGGTTTCAACAGCACTTCTCAAACTACTAGACAACCCAGAGCTCAGCAGCATCCGCCTGGCCCGTTACGTAAAAGGCCCTGACTTTCCGACCGCTGGTCAAATCATCAATACGGACAGCGAACTGAAACAAATCTACAAGACCGGGTCTGGCACCATCCGCATCCGAGCCACCTGGGAAAAGGCATCTAGATCTAAAACGTCAAACATTATTCACATTACAAGCGTGCCCTATGGTGTGAACAAATCGCAAATCGTTGAACGTATCGCTGAAATCGTAATTGCACGAAAACTGCCCGCGCTCATCGATGTCAAAGACGTGTCAACAGACGATGTTCGTATTGAACTTGAACTCAAGGGTAACGCCGATCAAAAAATGGTCATGGCTTACCTGTTCAAGCACACACCCTTACAGTCAACGTTTCCAGTAAATATGACCTGCCTCGTCCCAACGGAACAGCCAGACGTCGGTCGACCAGAACGGCTTGGTTTGCATGAACTGTTGTGGCATTTCCGTAACTTCCGTTTAGAAGTCGTCACTAGACGACTTGAGCACGAGCTTTCCGGCCTACAAAAACGAATTCATATTCTCGACGGGTTCGCTCAAGTTTTCGACGCGCTCGACAAGATTATAAAACTCATCAGACAGTCAGATGGCAAAGCTGACGCGGCCAAGAAAATCATAAAGGCTTTCGACCTTGACGAAGAACAAACCGATGCAATCCTAGAGCTCAAAATATATCGTTTGGCGCGACTCGAAATCCTGGTAATCCGGGAAGAATTGGCAACAAAACGAAAACGCGCTCGACAAATTGGCGGCTTACTACGCAGCGAGGACAAACGATTAGCCATTGTTCGTCAAGAAGTTGCTGAACTGCAACGAAAGTACGGCTCAACCAAACAGAACCCCAGAAGAACCCTCGTGACAAACACAGTGGACGACACTGAATTCAGTGAAGACGACTTTATCGTCGACGAAGATGCGGTCGTTCTCATTTCGCGCGACGGGTGGGTTAAGCGTCAGAAGGAAGTTCGCGACATCACCAATACGAGACTTCGAGAGGGAGACAGTCTACTTACTGCTCTGGTCGGGAGCACTCGCTCCACCGGGGTATTTTTTTCAAATTTCGGCATTGCCTATAGCTGTCGCCTCATCGACGTTCCTGCGACAACAGGCTACGGCGAACCTATACAGCGACTGTTTAAGTTTAAGGATGGCGAGTACGTTACAGCAGCTATCAGCCTCGACCCTCGTGTAACACCCAACATAACCGCAACAAAACGACAACCGATACCCAAAACTCACGGGGTAGCCGTCAGCAGCGATGGATACAGCCTGCGGTTCAGCTTTGCACCCTTCCTTGAACCAAGCACCCGCTCCGGACGTCGTTTTGCGCGTCCAGCACATGGAGCGGAGATTGTGGGAGTTGAAAAAACAACTGGCAAAGAAGTTCTTATTACAGCCACGAGGGAAGCACGCGCGCTGCTGTGCCGCGCACGTGACATCAACTTTCTTTCAGGTCCTGGAAAAGGCGTAACGCTAATTAAATTTAAAAAGGGCACTGACCGAGTACTCGGTTTCGCCGTATCAACCGGAGACCGCCATCTGCTAACTGTGGAAACTAATCGTGGAGCCATTCAAACCATAAGCACTGGCAAGTATGAAGTCGTCGGACGTGGTGGCAAAGGAAGAGAGTTGCTCCAACGAGGTCAATTCACAAGAATTGCACCAAGTGACATCGAAGTTCCGTCGCTGGATGAAAACTAAAACACATTATTTGGTTTGGAATCCAGCGGATTCCACCGCTGAACGCGCCTCATTAAATAGTGACAGCACTTCCGGCAACACCGTTCTGTCTTTCTGGTTCAAACCACGATCGAGGTTGTACATCCGAAACCGGATAGCCTCCATGTGGAACGCTTTGACCGCACTGATGAGAGATTCACACTCCTCCAACAGTTCAATATCTCCACTGCCAGTGGCATCATCCTTGAGTCGCTGTTGCAGCTGTTCAAGCTGCCGTACCGCACGTGACTGTTCATCTGTTGACATGTCTTTTCCCCTCGGCGTGCAATTATAGCGATGTCAATACCATGCTACACTGGACACCCTTCCGAATTTTTTACCGGGTGAGCCTGTTGCGTAACAATCTGTGTTCTAGGTTAGTTTCACAATAGCCATGGCAAAAAAATATACGGCGAAAGACATCACCGTACTCGAAGGCCTAGAACCCGTTCGTAAACGGCCAGGTATGTACATTGGTGGCGTTGGTTCCGCAGGCCTACACCACTTAGTCTGGGAACTTGTTGACAATGCCATCGACGAGGCAATGAACGGGTTCGCCTCCAACATCACACTTACACTACACGCGGACGGTGCATCGATTACCGTCACTGACGACGGTCGAGGTATTCCTGTCGATAAGCACCCAAAAAGTAAAAAGAATGCACTCGAGGTGATATTCACCACACTGCACGCCGGTGGAAAATTCGACGTTGGAAACTACCGAACCTCCGGTGGCCTTCACGGTGTTGGAGCAAGTGTCGTGAATGCACTTGCAAAAGAACTCAACGCTTATTCCAAACGCGATGGAGCCGTCTGGCAACAATCGTTCAAGCTAGGCAAACCCATTACGAAGCTGAAACGAATAAAAGCCACTCGTGGAACGGGAACCAGTATTTTCTTTAGGCCTGACCCGAAAATATTTCCCAGAACAACATTTGAGCCTTCTCTCATTCGGGAACGCCTTGAAATATCGAGCTATCTACATAGCGGTGTTCAGGTGATATTCAAAGATGAAGCAAACAAAACGACGGAGACATTTCAGCACAATGATGGATTAACGGATTATCTTAAAAAAATCGTCACGATACGCGGCGCCACACCAGTGCACGAAATCCCATTTGTTGTGGCTAAGGAACATGCGAACTCAGACTCGCGCATCGAATTTGTGTTGCAATGGACGGAATCGACTGACGAACATCTAAGAAGTTACGTCAATGGTATTCCCACGAGTTCTGGTGGCACTCATGAAAATGGAGCGCGCGCTGGTTTCGGAAAGGCCATTCGTAACTTTATTGATACGCATAACCTCACCCCAAAAGGCGTAAACATCACAGTTGACGATATCCGTGAAGGCTTGGTGGGGGTCTTAAGTGTTTTTGTCAAAGACCCGCAATTTCAAGGGCAGACTAAAGACCGCCTTAACAACCCAGAAGTATCGTCAGTTATTGATTCGACCGTCAGGCCTGCGCTTGAACACTGGCTGAATCACAACATTAGTGTGGCGGAAGCGATCGTGACCAGGATTATTCTCGCAGCTCGTGCGAGGGAAGCAAGTCGCGCTGCACTGCAATCAGTCTCGCGGAAGAGTGCCACATCTGCACGGCTCAACCTCCCTGGTAAGCTCAGTGACTGCAGCGGCCACAACAGCAGCGAAAGTGAATTATTTGTCGTAGAAGGGGATTCTGCAGGTGGATCCGCAAAACAAGGACGAGACCGTCAACGACAGGCCATCCTTCCCCTCCGTGGCAAAGTGCTCAATGTTGAAAGCGCACCGACATCAAAAATTCTAGCCAACAAAGAATTGAGTGATTTGGTAACGGCCTTAGGCTGCGGACTTGGCGCTCAGTTTAACATCGCAAAACTCAGATATGGCCGAGTTATCATCCTGGCAGATGCCGACTCGGACGGCAACCACATTGCGACGCTCTTGCTAACATTTTTCTATCGTTTTCTTCCAAAATTGATCGCTAACGGAAAGGTATATCTCGCACAGCCACCGCTCTACCGTATTGACGTCGGTAAGACTACCCACTGGGCCCTTGATGAAATCCAACGTGACAAAATTGTGTCCTCCGCAACGACACAGGACGGACGTGTTAATGCAGAAATCACGCGGTTCAAGGGATTGGGTGAGATGATGCCGAAAGTTCTCTGGGAAACGACATTAAACCCAGCTACGCGCCGCCTCCTACGCGTGGAGATTAGGGACCAGATTCTGACCGACCGCGTTGTCAACGATTTAATGGGAAAGGACGCGTCCGCACGTTTCAGGTTCATTATGGATAGAACCGACGGTAAGAATCTTCGAGCGGAACATGCTATCGCGCTGGATGTCTAACGACATCTTTCCCGCCATCCCTCAAAGCCAAAGTGCCAGAGCTGGATCGAAACATGTTCTCCACAGAATCTGCTGGGCCTCGGACCAAGGCGTCGGTTTACCCTCCTAAGCAACTGTCCAGCTTAGAGTTGCACATTTGTAACAGTTCTACCCATCTCGTCGACACTCAGATTAAGATAGCCATTCCGGCGGCAGCATGACCTCAGAAGAAGTCCACTACAAACGGTCTCGATTCTCCACCCGCCTTTTTTCTGACCGCCTTTACACTGCGGGCCACTGCTGGCTGGAAGAGCGAGAGAACGGCGTATGGAGAATAGGATTTACAAAATTCGCGACGCGTATGTTGGGTGACATTGTCGAAGTCGGATTTGAAACAAAATCAGGCGACGCCGTTAAAACCGGTCAAATCGTCGGATGGGTAGAAGGCTTTAAGGCCGTGACGGATATTTTTTCTCCCATCTCTGGAAACTTTGAAGGCTGCAATCCGAA
>CAZDQD010000028.1:0-17118 GCA_964507425.1 uncultured Vicinamibacteraceae bacterium | reverse complement strand
CAGGTCGAGGTTGATGAACAGCAGGTCAACCTGACGCGCTTCAGTCTCTTTTTTCCTGAGAAACGTGAATTCTTTCTCGAATCGCGCGGCACGTTCGATTTTGGACAAGGTGCAAATTTTGGTGGTGGCGGTGGCTTTGGCGGTGGCCGTTTTAAGGGCAATACATTCTCTGGCGGTGGTGATGTACCATCGGTGTTCTTTAGCCGCCGGATTGGGCTTGAAGGGGGGCAGACCGTGCCCATCCTGGGAGGCGGCCGCCTGACCGGAAAGGTGGGTGATTTTTCCGTTGGCGCACTCAATATCCAAACAGACGATGCATTAACTGCCGAGACTGTGGCTACCAACTTTACCGTGCTCCGGGTGAAACGCGACATCTTACGGCGGAGTCGGATTGGCGGCATTTTTACCGGGCGGTCGATTTCTACCAAGGGACCAGGGTCGAACCAGGTGTTTGGCCTGGATGCCGCGTTCTCGTTCTATGAGAATCTGAATTTCAATGGGTATTATGCCCGGTCTCAGACGCCGGGGATGACGGGTGAAGACGCGAGCTATCAAACGGCTGTGACCTATAACGGGGACCTATACGCGTTTCAGGTTGACCATCTTCTTGTTGGGGATAACTTTAACCCGGAGGTCGGATTCCTCCGGCGTGACGATTTTCGGCGCACATTTGCCACTGCGCAGTTCAGTCCCCGACCAGCTGGGATTGCCAGCGTGAGGCAGTTTACTGTGGGGGCAGATCTGGATTACATCGAAACCGTCGCCGGTGTGCTGGAGACACGGATTCAACTGGCACGTTTTAAGACAGAGTTTGAGAACAGCGACCAGTTTAATGCCGATATTGCTGAAAGCTATGAACTGCTTGACCGGCCCTTCCGTATTGCCTCCGATGTTTCGATTCCGGTCGGGGCCTACAAGTTCCAGGACTATTTTGTTTCCTACTCACTGGGTCAACAGCGGCGGGTTTCCGGGACGTTTACCGTTCAGCGAGGCGAGTTCTTCGACGGTCATATCACGGCTGTGGGTTACCGGCGTGGTCGAATTGCTGTGACTCCACAATTTTCTTTTGAGCCGGGGGTATCCATTAATCAGATCGAACTCCCAGGGGGCCACTTTACCGCACAGTTGTTGACCAGCCGACTTACCTATACGTTAACCCCGCGCATGTTTTTCGGTGGGCTGGTGCAATACAACTCCGGCACTCAGTCAGTCAATGCGAATCTTCGCCTGCGGTGGGAATACTCGCCGGGCAGTGAACTCTTCGTCGTCTACAACGATGTCCGGGACACGGCACTGCGCGGAACGCCGATCCTGCAAAACCGCGCGTTCATCGTGAAGTTTACGAAGCTGTTTCGCTTCTAGCGTATAACTCCCATTAAAGTGTTGGGTATCGTACTTTTGGACTCGCACCATGGACTATAAGGACTACTACAAGATTTTGGGTGTCGCTAAGACGGCGTCTGCAGATGACTTGAAAAAAGCTTATCGGAAGCTTGCGAGGAAATTTCATCCGGACGTCAACCCAGGCGACAAAGATGCCGAGCGCCGCTGTAAAGAAGTGACTGAGGCTTACGAAGTCGTTGGAGACCCTGAGAAACGCCGGAAGTACGACGAACTCGGTGCCAATTGGAAGTCGTTTGAACGTGCCCAGGCGGCCGGACAGAATCCGTTTGCCGGAGGGGGGCCGTTTGGAGGGGCCCGGTGGAACACTCAAGGCGGAGGTGGTGGTTTTCGTACGATGTCTGAGGACGATGCACGCCGGATGTTTGGCGGCGACCCGTTTTCCGATTTTTTTCAAACATTTTTTGGAGGACGAGGTGGTGCTTCGGCTGGTCATCGCCAGTCGAGACGACGCCGTGGACGGGATATCGAACATGAACTGACGCTGACGCTTGAACAGGCGTATACGGGTGTTACACAACGGCTTACGCTTACCAATGGCGGCCACGTTCGTTCAGTTGATGTGCGGATACCGGCAGGCGTGGGCGAGGGTAGTCGAGTGCGTATTGCGGGGAAGGGCGAACAAGGGAGTGCTGATGGGGCGGCGGGTGATCTGTTCTTGCGTGTCAAGCAAATGGAGCACGCGGTTTACGAACGCAAGGGTCGTGATCTCTACATGAAAGCGGAGGTGCCACTAACGACTGCGGTGCTGGGCGGAGAAGTTAATCTACAGACGATTGCTGGTAAGGCCGTGCGGTTAAAAATACCGGCGACGACGCAACAGGGACAGGTGTTCCGGGTTAAGGGCGCAGGTATGCCCTCACTCAGAAAAGGGGGAGTCCATGGACACCTTTACGCTACGGTTAATGTGCGACTTCCCAGTCGCGTGGGTGTCGAGGCTCGGAAGCATTACGAAGCGCTTGCAGACCTTGGGGAAGCATCAGATACTCCGTAGCATACGGCCAAGCAAAGGTATTCTCGGTTCGGATTGGCAGAATTTAACTCGCAGGGTATCGCGCTCGTATGTTCGTGATAGCCTCGGAATGCTATGTGGCCTCGCAGTTTTGTTTATTGTGTAAGGCGAGCCGCTTATTTTGGAGGGAACAGTTTGATGACTAAACGACAGATCGTATTCGGTTTGGTCCTCACGATGACGTTTGGCGTTGTTGCGCCAAATGTCGCGAGGGCACAACTTGGTGAGACAGCCTCATTTCTTGCTGATATTTCTAATCGATACCGCATCGTTCCCAATGTCGTATACCACGAGGCCAGCAATCATGAAAACACACTCGATTTGTATTTGCCGACGAACGCTGACGGTCCAACACCTGTGTTGCTGATGATCCATGGTGGAGGTTGGGTGGCAGGGACGAAAGAGGGACAGTCTCTTAGGTTGTTGCCTTATTTAGAGATGGGCTGGGCGGTTGTTAACGTCTCGTACCGACTTGTTCAGGTTGCGCGCGCGCCGGCCGCCGTCGAAGATTGTTTGTGTGCGCTGCAATGGATTGCCAGCAATGCGGACGAGTACAACTTTGATGTGTCTCGCATCGTGACCACTGGAAATTCAGCTGGTGGACATTTAGCTTTAACGACGGGATTGGTTCCTCCGTCTGCCGGATTTTCGAATCAGTGTGCGTCTAGAAGTTTTAGTGGGCCGTCGTCTCTTATGGACGTGTCGGTTGCTGCCATCGTCAATTGGTACGGCATCACAGACGTTGCAGACCTGACACGAGGTCCCAATACGAAAGGCTACGCGGTTGAATGGATGGGCGGCCTGTTGCGCCGAGAAGAGATGGCTCGTGCAGTTTCACCATTAACGTATGTGCGTGCTGGGGTGCCACCGACCTTAAGTATTCACGGTGACGCTGATCCGATCGTGCCATATGAGCACGCGACGAGACTGCATACGGCGTTAGAGGGGGCCGGTGTTCCAAACGAACTGCATACCGTCCCCGGTGGTGGCCACGGCGGATTTACCCGAAGCGAGACGCTGGAAATTTTTAACAAGATATATCGGTTTTTGGATCAACACGGACTGTCTTCATCAAATTAGCTGCCGCACCTCGGGAAGAGCAGTGTTGATTGTCTGTGGTGTCAGTCGTTCGGTGATAGAGAAAGTGTCGGGATGAGAGATAGGAAAGATTCATTTGTAGCCTATTTGGTGTTACTGCTGTGCGTCATTGCTTCGCCGGTAGTTGGACAGTCGGTGGAATGGCCAAGTTATGCGTCCGATGTCAGTGGTTCTAAGTATTCGCCACTTGATCAGATCAATCCGCGTACAGTGAATGGTCTAGAAATCGTATGGCGTCAACCAGTTATCCCGGATGCGATCCGAAACGGCAGTACGATACGCGGCACGGTTGCGTCACAAAACACCCCCTTGATGGCCGGTGGATTACTGTATGTGAGTACTGGGTTGGGTACGGTCGCGGCACTCGACGCGTCGACGGGGGAAGTGGTGTGGAACGATGCTGTCCCTGTGTATTCAGGAAATGAAACAGATCGGCGTGCGCGGCAAACACGCGGTGTGGCCTACTGGACTGATGGTAACGATGCGCGTGTGTTGGCGGCGCGTGGACCGAAGCTGGTGGCACTCAATGCCCGCACAGGTGAACGCTACGCCGATTTTGGAACTGATGGTGAGGTGGATATTCGGGATGATCTGGTCCGAGATTGGGACTACTACTACAACTCGGCACCGCTGGTTGTGAACGATATTGTGATTATTGGGTCATTTGTTCCCGACATACTTAACAATCAAATGCCCGCGATGAAAGAAGCGCCACGTGGGGATGTGCGCGCGTACGATGTGCGCACGGGTGAGCTTCGCTGGACCTTCTATACGATTCCGAGGGAAGGCGAATTCGGTGTGGAGACGTGGGGGATTGACCCGGACAGTGACCAACCTTCCTGGGTCTACAGTGGCAATACGAACATGTGGGCCCATCCCACGGCGGACCCTGAACTAGGCTATGCATATCTTCCGTTGTCAACACCGAGTAGTGATTATTACGGGGGGCATCGACCTGGCGACAACCTGTTTGCAGAGAGCCTTGTGTGCGTTGACATTGAAACGGGAGAACGGGTGTGGCACTTTCAAGCTGTGCACCATGGGGTTTGGGACTATGACTTTGCTTCGTCGGCGAACCTCGTTGATATCAATGTCGACGGCCGTTTAATTAAAGCGGTTGCGATTGTGAGCAAGCAGGCGTTTACCTACGTATTCGACCGTGCGACTGGTGAGCCGGTATGGCCTATCGAAGAACGGCCCGTCGCAGCATCGAATGTTCCGGGAGAGCGGATGGCGGCTACGCAACCGTTTCCGACTAAACCGCCGCCTTTCGATGTACAAGGTGTAACGGAAGAGAGTCTGATCGACTTTACGCCTGAGTTGCGGGCTGAAGCGTTGGAGTTACTTGACCAATTTGTATGGGGGCCTATCTTCACACCTCCGACACTAATTGATCCGAGTCCTGGCGGGAAGAAGGGGACTGTACTCAGCCCGGGGACTGCAGGTGGGGCGAGTTGGTCCGGTGCCGGTGTCGATCCGGAAACCAATGTTCTTTACGTGCCGTCCGCGTACAGCCAGAACATTATTGGTTTGACTCCGTCTGAAAATCCTCGGTCAGATGTCAGGTTCACGAGGGAGAAGTACACGTTTGCTCCCGGCCCGCAAGGCTTGTCATTTTTCAAGCCACCCTATGGTCGTCTGACCGCCATTGATCTCAATTCCGGGGACATTCTGTGGCAGACGGCTAACGGAGAGGGCCCCCGTGACCACCCCGCCATTCGCCATCTCGACTTGCCGTGGTTAGGCCAGGCTGGTCGAGCGTCCGTTTTAGTCACGCCCGAACTGTTATTTCTTGGTGAGGGTGCGAATGTCGGTGTCGCTGCACTTACTCAGTTTTGGGGAGGCGTCGGCGGTAAAAAGTTTCGGGCGTATGAAAAACAAACGGGCGATGTGGTATGGGAAATGGAGTTGCCAGGGGGCACGAGTGGCGCCCCGATGACGTATATGCATGAAGGACGCCAATACATCGTTGTTGCCGTGGGTTGGGAAGATATGGCGAGTGAATGGGTTGCGCTTGCGCTTCCTGAATAGCTCGTACGCGCCCTCGAGGAACTGGACCCCTGACCTGTAGCAAGCGCACCAAGAACTGCCACATGAAAAAACTTATCCATCGAAATTAATTCTATTGTTCGCACCGCGCGTTCAGGTAGCGGAGAACTAGTGACGTTGTAGCCGAAGGCGGGGACCATTTGTTCATGCATGTTAGTTAGGATGCGAAACGAAGCAATCTTGAAATTGGGAGAAGACGTTATGTTTGTTATATCGAAGGCACGCGCAGTTCTTGTGGTTTCTGTGGTCGGCGTTTTGGCATTTGGGTGGGTATCGGCGAACCAGCATAGTGGAGCCGAGACGTTGACTGGGGAGGATTACGGCGAAATTGAGGCTCTGTATGCCCGGTATAACCAAGGAAGTGATTTCAGAGATGCTGAACTTTTTGTATCCGCCTTCTCAGAAGACGCCGAGATTACCCGTCCTGGCGGAGACAGTGTAAAAGGGATGGAAGCCTTAAAGGCGGAGCGCGTCGAACGGTATCAAGGACAGACTGGTGATGTGGGTAGACGGCATTGGACCGGTAGTTATCTCATCACGCCCACTTCAACGGGAGCGAAAGGACGCGCCTATTACATCCTGCTTGACGTGACGACACGCCCACCGACGATGACACGCTCTGGTTACTATGAGGATGAGTTTGTACGGACCGCCGCAGGGTGGCGTATCAAACATCGAAAGATTAAACGTGATGCCACGGGCAACTAGGCAACGCATGCAAAATATTTTTCGATAATCAAGAATGGATTGAGGCATTGGCCGTTAGAATTGGGATTTCAGTATCTGCATCCCAAGTATCAAGGGAGCTTCGCAATGACCGGTAGGCAACTCAACTTTTTTCGCAACAGAGTCATCGCTATCACGGTGCTCTGTCTAACGACATCCACGGCACCTGTGTACATGCAGGAGCCCGGCTCGTTCGTGCCGGTTACCGATGCGATGCTGGAGAACCCAGCTGATGAAGACTGGCTCACCTGGCGGCGAACAACCGATGGTTGGGGTTACAGTCCGTTGGACGAGATCGACCGTCAGAATGTAGGCGAGCTACGCCTGGTCTGGACAAGGGCGCTGGCCGAAGGGCGGCAGGAAGGGACGCCGTTGGTCTATGACGGCGTACTCTATATGCCGCAGTCAGATGACGTGATTGAAGCGATTGATGCCGTCACGGGTGACCTGAAATGGGACTATCGTCGAGACCTGCCGGAGGACGTCTACGACTTCGTCGGTGGGAACGCACGGACCAATCGAAACGTGGCGATTTATGATCGGCTTATCGTCAACACAACGGATGACGACTTTGCCATCGGACTCGATGCCACGACCGGAGAGGTGGTGTGGGAGACAAAGATCTTCGACTACCAGGTGAATCCAGCTGGCCACAGCGCCGGACCAATTATCGCCGACGGCAAAATGATCTCCGGTCGGAGTTGTCGCCCAATGGGAGGACCGGAAACCTGTGTCGTGATCGCGCACGACGCCCGTACGGGTCAAGAGGTATGGCGTCGTAGCACAGTGGCACTCCCGGGCGAGCCGGGTGATGAGACGTGGGGTGATGTCCCGTACGAGCAACGGGTCCATGTCGGCACGTGGATGCCCGCCAGCTATGATCCGGAACTCCGACTCATCTATCAAGGCACGTCGGTGACGTCACCGGCTCCGAAGTTCATGCTGGGGGGAGTGGAGAACACGCACCTGTACCACAATTCGACGCTGGCGTTGGATGTCGATACCGGTGAGATCCGCTGGCACTACCAGCACCTGAACGATCACTGGGACCTCGACCATCCATTTGAGCGGATCCTGGTCGACACCGAGGTCGCACCTGATCCGTCCGAGGTCAGTTGGATCAATCCGAGGCTGCAGCCTGGTGAGGTGCGCAAAGTTCTTACAGGTATTCCGGGGAAGACCGGTGTGGTGTATACGCTCGATCGGGAGACAGGCGAGTTCCTTTGGGCGACGCCGACAGTGACGCAGAATGTAATCAGCGGTATTGACGGTGCGACTGGCGTGGTCTCGGCCAACTCTGAGGTGGTCTTCACTCAGGCCGGACAGCAGGTCTTTGCCTGTCCAACATGGAACGGTGGAAAAGACTGGGAAGCGGGTGCCTACAGCCCTTTGACGAACACCATGTATATGCCGTTACGGAATACGTGTGCGCGGATGATGGCGACTACTGAGTTCGATCGGAGTCGAGACAACGAGCCCAACGAAAGTCGTGCGGATATTTATGCTATCGCGTACCGGCATCAGATTGCACCCGGGACAGACAATGTTGGTACGGTGCGGGCGATCTCCGCTGAGACTGGAGAGACAGAGTGGCTCTACGAGCAACGCGCGGCAACGATGTCCCTGGTGGCGACTGGCGGTGGGTTGCTGTTCGGTGGGGACGTGAATGGGCGGTTCCGCGCGTTTGACCAGGAGACAGGCGACGTACTGTGGGAAATCAACCTCGGTTCGCCGGTTAGCGGCTTCCCGATTAGTTTCGCCGTCGACGGGCGCCAGTATGTGGCGGTTGGTACTGGCGCTGGCGGAACGGCGTCGCACTTTATGGGGCTTACACCAGAACTTCGCCCCAGTTCGGGGAACAACCTGTTCGTGTTCGCACTACCAGACTAAAGGAATAGCCGGGGTGTGCCGCCGAGATCGCGTGCGGAAGCTTACGCCGGATGTTAGGTGGTTACTGACTACTCAAAGCTTCGCGTGCCTGTTGGAGTTCTTCGATTGGTACGTAGTCAAAATCAAAGCCGAAGTGACGGGGCCCAATAGCCTCGATTGCTTGCTCTGTTCTCCACACGGGTGAGGGCGCCTGTCGGCCCACCATGGCGACTTCTATGTCGAGCGGGTAGCCGCCCAAGTAACCAGCCGCGATGGCATCGCCAGTTTCGGGATCCAAGTTGTAAATAAGATCCGGGGACATGACGTCTGGTTCGCCGTCGAGCCACGAAATCATATTCTCATTCTTGACCCACACTTGGTAGGTGTGTCCATCGTATTCGTTCGTACCCTTGAGTTCGACATCACTGTAACTAAACCCACGCTCGCCAGTGGGTTCCGATTTCGTGACGATTCCCTGGAAAAGCTTGTAGCCCTGAGTGACGTCTATGAGAGCTTGGATCGGATCTTGATTACGTTCCCGAGCTTCTCGAACAGTCCGCCCTAAAAGGATGGCCTCTGAAACCATGCCATGGATGGTTCCCCGTTTGAGTTCCGCACCGGACATAACGTTCCTGGCCTGTGAAACGCGTCCGCCACTTGCGACAGCAACGCCACGCGCTATGTCTTCATAACGGTAATCGTCAATAGCTTTCTCGAGAATGACTACGTCACCCCAGCTGCTAACGAGCGCAGCCGGCGTTGTGGACAACCCATTGATAAAGGCGACGGATTGCTGAACTTCAGGCTTCGCGCGCCCGGCAGGGCACGCGTCTACGAGTGGAACGCCGATGGATGTTGCCGAGACGAAGGCGGCGAAGGTGGCGGCCCCTGCTTCGTTGCGGATAATTGCGTCAAAATTTGTTCCAAGATAATCACTGAGCGTGTTCATGGCCGTGATCGTGCCGTCCTCGATAGTTGGAAGGTTTTGTCCATTGGTTCGGTCGATGACGTGTTCCCAGGCGCCACCCCCACCGATGCCTCCTGACGCCGCGACAACGGTCCAGTCGTCCGGGAGGTCTTCTGGTGCAATAAGTTGAAATTCTTTGCCTTCAGCGAGAAGTTGATTGGCGCCTTCAATCAGCGCGGCACTGTCACAATTCCGAGTGGCTTGGATACAGGTCCCAACCATAAGATCGTGCACTTCTTGTTGAGTGAGCGTCCGGATTTCAGGCTCCTGCGGGGCTGGAGGTGCTGGCGGTGTGGAGCACGCCGACGCGAACAAAGTCGCAATGACAGTGAAAACTGAACACACAAAAGAGGTTTTTTTAGCCATGGTCTGAGCCTTTATACGCAGTCTTGAGATCTTTTCTATTTCCGAAGGTTATTACCAGTGACATTGCCAGTAATGTGGCACCTGTTTAGGGCTGAAACTCGCGGTCCAGCACATAGAGTTTTACGGTGTCGCGTTTGACGCCATCGGTACTCATCGCTTCAGCCGTTGCTGGAGACTGCAGAACTTCCATAAATGTGTCGAGGTTCGTCGGTTCAAAGCAACAGACCACCGTATTGTCTTCCTGAACAGTGATGCCGACTGGTGTTGTCACCGTTTGGCTTCTAAAGAGGTCGCCATGTGTACGGAAACTCTGCTCCCAGCGAATTGGGTCTTCCACTTCGGCTACAACCACGACTTTCGGCATTTAGTTCTCTCCTGGACTTGAGTGATGAGCGTGTGACAGTCGTACCGTCCTGAGTTATGGCAGGGTGTAGGTTAATAGTGTAGTCCCTGCGGCTACGGCGACGTACTGCTTTCCGTCGTTTCCCATGTACGTGATCGGATTAGAGCCATTGATTAGTTGCTCCGTCTCGACATTCCAAAGTTCCTGGCCTGTTTTCGTTTCATAGGCGCGAAACCGTCGATCGCTCGCTGCTCCAATAAAGAAAACTCCGCCAGCGGTTGAAGTTGGACCACCTTTTTGAGCATTAGGTGCCCCGGTCTCAACGCCTGGTGGCGCACCCTCAACCGTACCGAACGGAATTTGCCACGCGATCTCTCCTGTGTTCACGTCCACCGCAACCAGTGTTGACCATGGTGGTTGCCAGCACGGCCAGCCGTCGACTTGCATCCGCCCGGCCGGGAGCACGTGCCAATAAATCCGTCTCGACTCTGGAGGTCCCGCAAAGCTGCTACGGTCGGGGGCATCCTCCACCAATGTCAGCTGGCTGATGTGTCCCGTGTCGGCGTAATTGATGATGTAGTAGCCGAGGCTTGGGTCGAACGTCCCGCCGGTGAATGTGGCCCCGCCGCCGGTTGACGGAAAGACGAGTGCGCCCTCTACGGATGGTGGCGTGAAAGGGCCACGATTCCGCCCGCCGTCATATTCCATCAACAATTCACGACAGGCTGCTTCGTGTTCGGGTGTGACCGTCGCGATGTCATCCATCGTAAAACTAATCCGTCCGAAGGGCGGAGGCTTCACGGGGAATGGTTGGGTCGGCGAGTAATACTCGTCAGGTAGGTTGCCTTGGGGGACCGGTCGTTCTTCGATCTCGTAGATCGGCTCACCCGTGACCCGGTTAAAAATGAACAACACTGGATACTTTGTCATGACGCCCACGGCCGGGATTGTCTCGCCGTCTTGCTCGACGTCGAACAGGATGGGCGGCACCGGCATATCGAGGTCCCACAGGTCGTGGTGGACGGCTTGAAAATGCCAGAGTCGTTCTCCGGTTAATGCATCGACGGCCACGATTGAGTTCGCGAAGAGGTTGTCGCCAGGACGATCCGTACCGTAGAAATCGTTGTGGGCGGACCCGAGCGGCATGTATAGGATGCCGCGCTCATCGTCGATGGTGAAGAAGGACCACGTGTTGGCTCCACTCACGTTTTGCCAGGAGTCATTTAGCCACGTCTCGTTACCAAATTCGCCCGAGTGGGGCACCGTATGAAATGTCCAGACGAGGTCACCTGTCCGCAGGTCCCACGCACGTACGTCGCCAGCCGGTCCCTTCGATCCGGTTTCGTCCGCGTTGTGCACGCCGGTAAACACGAGGTGTTTGTAGATGGCAACCCCTGAGGAGATGCCGTAGTGCATGTTTGGAAAACCGTTCATCACGTCGGGTGTCTTCAGGTCGACGTAGCCGTCGTTGCCGAATCTGGCGTTCGGAATTCCGGTCTGGGCGTTGAGCGAGAACAACTCACCCTCTTCGGTGCCGAATACGATTTGCGGTGCCGTGACGGTGTCGCCTTCCCAGTACGAAAGTCCTCGCATTGAACCACCTGCGTTCCAGTGCAGTTGATGTTCTGGTGAATTCCATTCGCCGGGCGCCGTGTAGTCCCAGATGACGTTTCCGGTTTCAGGCTCCAAGGCCACCACACGGTAGAACGGGAAGGAGAGGTAGAGAATGCCATCAACCATGAGCGGCGTTGATTGGCTTGGCCGTGATTGCACACCCGCTTTTGTCATTTCAAACCGCCACGCGGGCACCAAGCTTGCGACGTTGTCGGCGTTAATCTGTGTCAACGGCGAGTGGCGTTGGTTTCCTCCGTCTCGACCCCAGGCAGGCCAGTCATTCTGTGCGTGTACCGGCTGTACCGCGAGGCTTACGAAGACAAGCAAACACAGTGAAGATAGGACGGCGCGATGAAGCGTGGTCGGGCTGGTCGTCATGACTTGAGAACTCCTTTTCAGGATGCTAAATCTACGCGGTCCCGCGCAGCAACTCAAGCTCCATTCGTGGTAGTACCGTCTAGCTCATCATCTTTCATTAGACGGAAGAGACTTCTTTTGTTGTCTTTTATGCGAGGTGCGTGAAAGAGGTTGCAAGCGAGACGCCTGGTGTCAGTATAGTTATCGAGAACATCATGAGGAATCAGGAGGACACGATGCGACGAGGGTAGCTGATCGGACTCGGGGTAATCGTGGTGGGCGGCATGCTCGGGGCTGCGTCCGTAGAGGCGCAGCACTTGACGGTTGGCGAGACCGTTACTACGGCACGTACGGAAGACGGTCATTACATTAGCTGGCGCGAGCACATCATTGACGAACCGGCGACCGCCGGGTTTAACCTGAGTGGGAGTGACGGACTCGTGATGGCTGACCTCGACGGCGATGGTTTTGAAGACATTGTTTCGGTTCATGAGTCTGATAGTGAGTATGACTCGAGTGCGGTTGACCCTGACTTTGATGTGGGCGCGGATGGCCATGTTCGTATCGCGTTTGGTTCGGCCGATCCAGATGTTTGGACGAACGTGACGCTAGCGGAGGGAGCCGACGTGTCGGCGGCGGAGGACGCTGCGATTGCTGATGTCAATGGAGATGGCTATCTTGACGTGGTCGTAGCGGCAGAACTCGCACACGTCATTTATCTACAGCATCCGGGGAATGCCCCGCGTACCGAGCCGTGGCCACGGCTGATTTTACCGATCACACAGGGCCGTGGTTCGTATATCCGGGTCTTCTTGGCTGACTTTGACGGCGATGGTACGCCGGAGGTGAGTGCCGCGAACAAGGGAGCGCACCGCATAGGACCTGAGGAGTACGCACGCTCAACGCCAGTTGTCCTGTATCAGCTGAATGGCGACCCACTTAAGGGGGAGAGTTGGACTGAGGTTGAACTTGGGCGCTACAGCGTACCGCAGAACGCGGAACCGGTTGACTTGGACGGAGATGGAGACCTTGACATCGTGGTGGGGACTCGGGGTGAGAACCGGTTGGTGTTTTTTGAGAATATGGGCGGTGACCTCCGCTTTCAGGAGCATGCGATTGGCATCAACGGTGCACAAGCAGCAGGCTTCAACCTTGAGTACGCAGACGTAAACGGTGATGGGCGGCTCGACATCATTGGAGCGGCCACTGGTGGTTTGGCGTGGATTGAGCAACCGGAACACATTGATGATGCGTGGAATGCACATCATATTGGTACGTTTGCTCCCGATAGCATGACCGGCATGGAGATGGCGGACATTAACGGAGACGGTTATCTCGACATCATTGCCGGTAGTTATAGCAGAGGGCCGCGTGAGGGTGACGGTGATGTTTCGGTTGACGACGCGTTGGGGCGCATCGGCTGGTTCGAGCATCCTGGTGACGATGGTACTGCTGACTGGGTCCGACATGATGTTTCGCGGAGGAAGCGCGGGATGTATGACAAATTCATCGCCCGAGATGCCGACGGCGATGGAGATGTCGACTTTTTTGGTACTCGCGGTAACAGTGCACCGTACGACGGAGTCTTTTGGTTGGAGCAGGTGCGGTCAGATGCACCCCGCCCGGCGTTTGAGCGGGCTCGAGAGCAAGATAGTCCCGAGATGCCGCTTCCCTAAATCGTCCCAAGGCCGCGTGTTATTCCGGCAGTGCGAAAACGTAGAGTGCGTTTCCACCTTCCGGGAGGTAGATCTCAGGACTGAGCTGCACGGTCAGGCTTCGCAAAACACCCTGGTTCGAAGCCGGGACGGCGATAAATTGGCGGCCGCCAGCTTCGTAGGTGATCGGGTATCCGTGTGCGCCGGCTCCGAGACGCGTCTCCCACAGGACATCCCCCGTCCGGATATCGAACGCCCGGTAGTACCGGTCGGCATCGCCCGCAAAAACGAGGCCTCCAGCCGTCGTGAGCGTTGATGTCAGGAAGGCGGCCCGTTGCTCTCGGCTCCACAGTTCCTCCATCGTCCGGACGTCGTAGGCCGCTAGTTTTCCCACGTTCCCATTGCTGCCTGGCATCTCCCGTAAATTCCACCGGCCTGCCGTGCCGCCGCCGCCCTCGACAAACTCCACGTCACGACCGGTCAGGTACATGCACGCTTGGTGGAGCGGAATCACGAGCGCACCCGTACCAGGGTGGTAGGCCGATGCCTGCCAGTTGTGTCCACCGAGCAAACTTGGACAGGCCGGCACGCGACTGCCGACGTCAGCGTCACGGATGTCCTGCCGGTACGTGAGTTGTCCGGTGGTTCGATCGATCGACTCGAAGACATCCTGGTAGACGGTTTCTCGGAGTTCGACGAACGCGCCCGTGCGCCGGTCGAGCTTCCAAAGAATCCCGTCCTTTCCGATGGTGAACAGCCATTGTTCGCCATCGGCGTCCACGAGGACGCGCTCGTACACGATATCGAGGTCAAGCGTTTCGCCAGGTACATGTTGGAAATACCATTCCACCTGGCCGGTTTGTGGGTTCAGCGCGAGTGTCGAGTTGGTGTAGAGCGCATCTTGTCCTGTGGTCATTCCGCGGCTTCGCGCTACCCACGGCTTTGCCTGCGCTGTCCCGATGTAGAACAGATTCAGGTCTGAGTCGTAGCTGCCAGGAATCCACGTGTCGCCACCAGCGCGGAGATAGGGCGGCGTATCACCCCATGACGCGCTATTCGGGTCGCCCGGCAGCGCAATCGTCGACGTGCGCCACAACTCCTCTCCGGTGTCAGGGTCGTGGCCGGTAATGAAGCAGGTCTGGTCCTTGTAGCGATCACATCCGTTGACACCGCTCACGACGACACCATTGGCAACTACCGGCCCACCGTTCTGCGTGAAACCCAGCGTATAGTCCGCCTTTACGGTGCGCCACACCTCAGTTCCCGTCGCTGCGTCGATAGCCACGAGCGCTCCGTCGTGGGTGGCCAAGTAGACCTTGTCGCCGTAGAGCGCGAGCGTGCGCGTCGGTCCCGTCTGCCGGGCGTCGTCCGGAAGTTGGGACCGGTACTCCCAAATAACGTTACCGGTCTGGGCATCGATCGCTTGCACCACATCCCCCGGATTCGCGAGGAACATCACACCGTCATGCACCAGCGGAGTCGTTTGGTTGTTGCCGTCTCTGATCGCCAGCACCCATGCCAGCCGCAGTTCGTCGACGTTGTTGCGTGTCACTTGGTCCAAGGGACTGTAGCCATGACTGTTGCGCGTCCGTCTCCAGTTCAGCCAGTCCCCGGGTGGTGGGTCCTGTAACAACGCATCGGTAACCGGTGTCAGGGGTTGTTCCACCTCGCGGCTCACGAACCGCGTTGGTCGCCGCCGCGGTCTTTCTCCGGCCCGTGCTGCACGTTGCGCCTCGGCCACGTCTGCCGCATCACCAATCATGACTACTGTGTCGGCTGTGAGCGATGCGTTACCGGGACGGGCGCCATTTTCGGCCAGTATGTACGCGACCAGGTCCAGGTAGACCTGACCACTGAGCGATCCGCCGAGCCCAGGTGGCATTTGGTCGCGCACGTACGCGATCAACTCGTCCGTTGTTTGCCCGGCCCAGCCGTTCAGGAAGTCCACCCCACGGAGCGGTGGGCCTTCTGCACCCTCCAGATTGACCCCGTGGCATTCTCCGCACTCGCGCGCAAATACCGTAAACCCCGCAGAGGCCTGTTCGGCTGTGAAGCCACCGTCCTCCACCTGTTGCTGTGCTGCCGCCCGGACAACACCCAGTCCGGTGGTCATAGTGCCTACCACGATGAAGCCAGCGGCTATCAACCACAGCACCGCGACTGAGTATGGATACGAGCAGTGTCGAGTCATGATAGAGCTAGCCTACTCTTGTAGAGGACTCGTTTCAACGTTGTGCGACCGCTGTGCCAACCAGGTGCAGTCGGCAGAACATTCCGGCGACCTCTTCTTACCCGCCAGTGGAAGAGAGATAATAAAGACGTGCTGAGAAACCCTCTCCGGCTCCTGATGTTCTCGCTTCTGCTGATCGCATTCCTGCCGTTGTTTCTGCTGGGGACGCTTGGTTTCATGATCAGGCTAAAGACTAAGAACCGCGGTATCTCAGGCACGGCCTACGAACCATTTGTTAGTAGGGTCCTTTTTCACCATGCAGGCACGCGAGACGATACCGCCGCCGTGCGGTTGGCGCCTCATCTGCCTGCGCTGTCACCGAGTGTGGCATGGCTGTTGATTGGGAGCATGGCACTGGCGGCCAGATTGAGTGGCTATCAGGGATCATTTCTCTCATATCCGGGCCCGAGACCCTCGTCGAGTTTGTTATTGGTAATGGTGCGCCGCACGGCCTTCTTTGATGAGGCGCTCGCGAACGCCGTCGACCCGACGGGACTACACCCCGCACAGCAGGTCGTCTTCCTCGGTGCCGGCTGGGACACCCGCGCCTATGGCGCGCTGAGAGACTGTCCTGTGCGGGTGTTTGAAGTTGACACCCCCGCGACGCAACGCGCGAAGAGACAGGCGCTGGAGTGCGCCGATATCGACGCGAGTCACGTCACGTTCGTCGAGACCGACTTCGGTCAGACTTCATGGTTCGATGCCCTGCGGGAACGGGGTTTCGACCCCGCCCTCCCAACGTTCATTCTCTGGGAGGGCGTCACGTATTACCTCGATGAGAAAACCGTCCAGTCGACGCTTCGGAAGGTTTCCAGCCTTGCGGTGGGCAGCCAGATTGCTTTCGATACATTTAGTCTCGAATACTTTCAGGGATTCTTAGGCCAATACACGAAACTCGTGATCAAGGGGTTCTACGGTGAGTCGTTGCAGTTCTTCCTGTCCACCGCAGCACCGGCACAAAAGCACGCCAGCAATTTCGTTGCCGCACAAGGACTGACACTTGCGGAGTATGAATTCGTAGGCGAAGAGCGCGGAACGACGGTCCCAGCGTGTGGGCTCGCGCTGGCGGAGCGTTCTGGCTGAGGCGTAATGCACGCTAAGCCTGTTACCAAGAGGTTTACATGAACATTCGTTTCGACAATAGTTACGCGCGCCTCCCAGAGCGTTTCTTCGTAAAACAAGATCCTGCTCCCGTTCCTGCGCCGACGCTCATTCGGTGTAATCATGTTTTGGCGGCGAAACTGTCGATCGATAAGGACTGGTTACAATCGGACGATGGTCTTGCGATGTTCGCGGGGAACCGAATCCCACAGGGCGCTGAGCCACTGGCGCAAGCGTACGCGGGACATCAATTTGGAGGATTTTCGCCACAACTGGGTGATGGACGCGCCCTGTTGCTGGGAGAGATTCTTGATATCGATGGTGTGCGTC
>CAZDQD010000027.1:0-12022 GCA_964507425.1 uncultured Vicinamibacteraceae bacterium | reverse complement strand
TTCACTGGAACGTCTCTTTGGATCGACCCGGCGGTCAATCGTTACGTTACCATCCTCACGAACAGGGTATACCCAACTCGTGCAAATGACGCCATCCTGAAATTTAGGCCAGAACTCCACAATCTAATATTCTCGAATTCGATCTGAGGTCGAGTCCCGAGCCGAATCACTCATGCAAAAGACATACGCTACCGTGCGCCAGCCCCTCGGTCCGCATCTCTCCCAACCCTGCCAAACCGGCCTCCGCGGGACGTTCCCATACTATCCAACGTTACATCTTCCTGTGCCGACTCTGTTCCGTCAGACTCACCGACCTGACCGACAGCCAAGGAAACAGGCGTGTAGACGAACTCCCACTCGCTATATCTAGTTCGGCCATTGTAGGTTTTAATCGACGTGTCTGTATTTCTGCTGGCAACACCCACAATTCCGCCGAGGACACCGCCAGATTGAACATCACCCGTTCGGTTCTCATTCCGGCCTTCACCGACGCTACGGTTAGCCTCCGCTACCCCCTCCGTCCCGGTTTCTGTCGTTCCTGTCCCTCCACTTAAATCCTGATCGCTTTGGAGTACTAGTCGAAATTCACCCTCAGCCATCGTTGGATCGCCGTAACGTTTCCGTAAAAAACGACCTTCGACCAATGTGTCAATATCCGGTGGGTACGCTCCCGGTTGTTCGCGCTGATAAAGTAGGATCGCCCGTGCATATTGTTCTCCTCGAAAAATAAGCTCGGACTCCCGCTCACGTTGCGACATCTGTTGCCATGCCGGCAACGCCATTGATGCCACAATGCCCAAAAGCGACATGGCCAAAAGTAGTGACACCATCGCAAACCCACCCTCAAAGGCTTTGTCTGTGGTTCCGTTCAGCCCCGCCTTTGCATCACCACTCTGAATAAAAAGTGCCATCCAGCGCATTCCCTTCGGCTCCACTTCGAACATCAAACAATCCCTGCCGAAAGCCAGCATCCGTTCGCGTATCTGTAAACATCGGGGTCCATGTCTCCGCGGATCCCGTCATGGGATCAGTCGGTATTGATCGAATATAGCCTCCCGAAACAAGTTCCGATAAACCGACCGGGTATGCCTCACGGTCCGCATAGAACTGGTCAATCGCTTCACGCATCCTAAAAAGGTCTTCTTGTAACACAGCTTCACGCGTGCGCGTGACTGCGCTCCGATAACCCACCAGAGCGATGGTCGACAATATCGTAATTAGAGAAATTACAATTGTGAGCTCAATTAACGTAAAACCCCGCTGACCTTTCAGTCTAGCCATTACTACCAATCTATATACTTCGTTCCATTCAATGACGTGCCGGACGACTTCGAATACACGTCATAGACGTTATTGCCGCTCCATGTTCGGGAGCCTGCTTCGTCATCATAGCCGCGCAGCCCCCAATCACTATTCTTCATCATTGGATCGACGGGTATCCGCCGTAAAAACCGCATTCTCTGCCCCTCCGCACCATCAACAGGCTCAACACCTAGTACCAATGTTTCTAAATCAGGTGGATACCCGGCATCCTCAGGGTCAACTTCCACGCCGGCGATCACTCCAAGATCTACGGCATCTTTATAGTCATCAATCGCGACTCTCAATTCACGTAGCGCGCGCCGCAATTCAACTTCTTTTTGCCGTTGAGTCGCCACCTTACTTAACGGAACAATTGCCGAGGCTAAAATCAAAAGAAGAGTCGTAACGACCAGTAACTCAATGAAGGAATATCCTTTTTCGCTACTACACTTCGCAGGTTTCAACCCCGAGCCGCGAAACATTTTCCACATTACAGACAAATCTCAGGTCAGATCTTCAAGATCCCGTACCGCCACGAACACCGCTGTCGACCATCCAATTTATTCAAGTCCAGCACCTTCGGAAAGATAGTACGTAGACAAGCCAAGATCAAGCACTTCTCCATCACGTACGGTTTCGTCGCGACGCAACACTATCTCTTCAATGACCAAAAATTCCTTCCCGACCTCAAGGTCGTAGATAAAACGCCGCAAATCGTGGTATTCGCCTTGCAAAAGCATGGAAATATCAAGCCTCCGAAGTGGGCTCCTTTCTACAACCATCGGAGACGAACTTCTTCGTTCCATCGTTAGGCCGTGCAAAGCAGCCAGCGAAGTTAACCTCGAAAAGGATTCCACCCTCGCACCCGCTAAACCTTGTGGCAACACATCACGATAAAATCTATCCAGTTCAGCTTCCGCGTCTGTTTTCGCCTGAACCATCTTATGGATAGCCTCGCTCTCTCTCCTGACGGCCTCTTGTTTCTCGATCACATCGAGTCGTTCTCGCTCGTACGTTTGGCTTCTGACCGTCCACGGGTACAACACGAACAGCTGCAGCACGACATCTATCGCTAGAACCGCTACAACAGACACAATTGAGAACTTTTTCTCAATCAGCACGCGACGCCAAAGTGGAACCACTGTCGTCACAAGCCGCCTCCCGAGCCATCATCATTACCAACTGCTAACACTCGAGCCTCAAGTTGCGCCCGATACATTCCGTCCGACGCTAGCTCTTCCTGCCGCGCGAGTACGTCGCCAAAATACGGTGACCCTTCTAGCCGTGTAATAAATTCATCGACGACATCAATGCTGCGGCCAATGACCTCAAGTTCCAACAACCGAACTTCCTCACGAAAACGCGGCCTAACCACTGTAAGCATCACATCAGCCGGCAGTGTCGTATCGATAACGTTGAAAAAGGTCGTCCAGGAAAAGGTCCGTTGACCTACCAAACGATTCGCTTCCGTAACCGCAACTTCAATTTCAGCCAGCCGTTCCGCACTGACAGCCTGTTCAAATTGCAATTTTTCGTCAACAGTACTGGCCAACTCACGCTTCAACTCCGCGACCTGTGTTGCAACTCCCGTGTTTTCCTCAAACAACGTGAATGCACGACCCACAGTAGCCACCATGACGATAAGGCCAAAAACACCCAGAATCCCAATCACGCAGTAGACGCCCCGTTCGTTATAAAACGGTCGGGTCGAAAAGTTCATGCTAATCATGTCTGACTTATTTTATGCGTGGGTTAGTTGCTTCGCCGCAACCAATACGCCCAATGGCGCCAAGAGCTGTTCAAACAAACTGGTCGTAATCTCCATAGAGCCGCAAAAACGCTTCTTGAGTCGCGCAGCAAGCAATTCGACATGCACACTCGTCGACTCGAGACCTACAAGTTCATCATCGGCTGTGCGCCCTACGTCCTCGTTAATGGCCATACTGTTTACTAAATAAGCCCGCGTAAGAGAATCTCCGGACATCCGATCGTTGTAGTACATGCAAGCTTGGTGAACTACATCTGAAAGTCTCGTTACACTGCTAGCGGTTAGGCTACGAAAAAATATCAACTGGCCTTTTCTGATAATCGCAACGCTCACATTGTCAGAGGCATTATTCACCAGCATCCAATCTGCATCACGAATCTCATTCGCAGTCCTAAGATCAGACAGTGAAGCTGACGCAATGGTGTTGATCACGTTGAAAGTTGCCAGACCAACGTAGCCAGGATTCAATCCTGCCTCAATACACGCCTTTTCATATTCCCCAACAACCTCTCGTTTCACCGCACTCACAACAAACTCTCTCGTCCCATCTACGCCGGCTACTCCACCGGAATATGCTATCTGGGCGTCTTCAACCGGATAGGGAATCGACTCGCCTATTTTCCATCGTAATAATTCCTCCAAATCCGTTTTCCTACTTGGCACGTTAGCCAATCTTACAAACGAAACCTTTCCTGCAATATCGGGCAAAATCAGAGCTATCCGTGACGGTGCAACCGTTAATTGGCCCATCACGGCCCGAATCGTTTCGCTTAGGGATCCCACATCAACTACATTCCCACCGTTGGCCATGGGTGTGACAGCGTCCTCTTCTAAATGCGCATGCCCATACCCGCCTAAAACTGGCATCGCTTTGTTCCAATCAATTTGTACTGCCGCAACTGCAGAGCCACTGATCGACAAGGCAACCTTTGGCGCAGCACTAACAAACAGTCGACGAAGAAATCGATTACTCAACAAATGTCACCTTGTTAATCTCATGCAACGTTGTGTTCCCAAGCAAAACTTGTTCGACTGCCGCCTCACGTAAGAACCGCATGCCAGAGTCGCCAGCCGCACGTTTTATCTCTGATGTCGGCCGCTTATCTAGGATCATTTCTCGAATTACATCGGTAAGGTCAAGCAATTCGCAGATTGCCGTCCGCCCTCTGTAACCCGTCCCACCACAATCAATACAGCCAACGCCCTCATATAGAGTGTGGCCATGAACGATCTTAGGGTCGATGCCAGCGTTTCTCAGTTTTTCTTCTGAAACCTCAACCGAACGTCTGCATTCCTTGCAGACCGTACGAACCAAGCGCTGCGCCAGTACACAGTTTAAGGCGGACACAAACTGGTAAGCCTCAACACCCATATTCAGAAAACGACCAAGGACATCCACCACACTATTTGCGTGCACGGTGGTAAACACTAAATGACCTGTCAATGCTGACTGAATAGCGATTTGCGCCGTTTCTGGATCTCTGATCTCGCCCACCATGATTTTGTCTGGATCATGACGAAGAATTGAACGTAATCCTCGAGCAAACGTTAGTCCTTTCCGTTCATTAATCGGTATTTGTGTTATCCCTTTCAATTGATACTCGACCGGATCCTCAATCGTAATAATCTTGTCTTCTGACGATTGGATCTCAGACAACGCGCCGTACAACGTTGTTGTTTTGCCACTACCCGTTGGGCCTGTCACCAAAACCATCCCGTACGGTTCCGCGATATACCGACGAAAACGTCTCAGTTCGTCATCCGCAAACCCGAGGATGTCGAGCCGCAACTCATTAAATTGCTCACTTATCGACTCTTTATCCAAGATCCGAATCACCGCATTTTCGCCGTTCACGCTCGGCATGATCGAAACCCGAAAATCAATCGTCTTGCCGGGCACACGCAACTTAAACCGACCATCCTGCGGCACTCGTTTTTCTGCAATGTCTAGCTCAGCCATAACCTTGATTCTGGACAAGATTGCTCCATGAAACTGTCTATCCACAGGCCGCATCGCCGCCTGCAACACACCATCGATACGATACTTTACATAGACCGCGTCATCCGCTGATTCGACATGTATATCGCTAGCTCGACGCTGTATCGCGGTGTAGATCACAGAGTCAACCAGCTTAATGATCGGGCTGATATCACTGGTGAGGCGTTCAACCGTGAGGCTGTCATCCTTCTGCTCGTCCTCATGTAACAACTGGATTTCAAAATCCTCTGTTGCTTCGTCAAGAACCCGCTGCGAGCTCTCGCTCTTCGTCAATATTGCCCCAATCTCTGATGGGGCACCTACCGTTACTTTTATCGCAGTATCCAATAGCAATGCCAATTCATCGATCATCGGTAAATTGCTCGGATCGGCGGCCACAATCACCAGCGCCGTCTCATCCCGCCTAAGAGGGACAAACCGATATCTCAGCATTAGATCTGCAGGTATAGCGCGAAAAAGAGACTGGTCTACGACAAACGTTTTCATATCAACGTAGTCGAGCCTGTAGCGCTCAGCTAACCGACGGCATTCGACAACTTCATCATTCGGACCTAAACTCTTTTCCACCATTTCACCCGGCATTGCCGACTCGTCACTCATGACGCTATTGCTCCGAGTTGCAGCAGTGGCCAATATAGTGAGATTAGAAGTGCCGCAATTACGAGACCCATCACAACAAGTAGCACTGGCTCCACAAGCGCCATCGTTCTCGACAACGCCGTATCGATCTCTTCATCCAAAAAATCTGCGACGTTCCCCAACATGTGCTGTAAGGCACCAGTTGATTCGCCCACTTCGATCATTTTGACTGCAACCGACGGAAACACATCGCAACCTCGCATTGAAACCGACAACGCCTCACCTTCGCGAACCTGACGGGCTACGTTCTCGAGCCGAACTGCTATATGTCGATTGCCTACCGATCTCGACGCTATATCCAACGAGTTCACTAACGGAATCCCGCCACCCAAGAGCGTGGCCAATATCCGAGACATTTGTGACGTCGCGAATTTGAGTGCTACACCTCCAACAAATGGCACCCGAAGCACTTGACGGTCAAACCACTCTGCACGCTCTGGTCTGGCCCACCACTTAGCCACCACAACGCTCGCAACAGTTACCGCGACCACGATAGTTAAAAAATGTTCCAACAGCAGGTACGAGAAACCCAGCAACAGCTGGGTCGCGATTGGCAAAGACGCACCCATTCCCTCATAAAAACTCGCGAATTCGGGCACCACTCGAAGCACAATAATTCCAACAACGCATAATGACAATCCGAGAAGAATCCCTGGATAAACCAACGCCGAAACCGTTCTTCTCTTAAGACTATTAACAACCTTTGCGTATCTAACATACCGTCGCAACACATCTTCCAGGGCTCCGCTCTTCTCTCCCGCCATGATGGACGCGACATAAACGCCAGGAAAAAGCTCATCGCATTCTTCAAACGCCTCGGCCAAGGAAATCCCTTCGCGGACTCGTTGATGAACAGCCGCAAGAACGCCCGATAGTACTGGTTCGTCGACACGTTCCTTAAGGATCTCTAAAGACTGAACAAGAGGCATCCCCGAGTGGAGCAAAGCAGCCAATTCCTGATTAAAAACAATAAATGCTCGATCGCTGAGTCGCCGCCGCTTGGCTAACGCTAGTCCGGACCATTTGAAGCCTGCTCTTTTACGAAGGGAAAGGATGTGGTAACCCTTTCCTTCGAGTGACTGACGTAACTCGGCCTCATTTTCACCGGTATAGACGCCCTCAAGAATCTCACCGTCGGCTGAAGCGAGGCGACATCGAAATTGCATTGCTATAGTCGGTGACCACTACACCTTGACACGCCCACAAAACCTTATAAATCAATAAATTATCGGAATACTACGCAACAAAATTATAGCACCGTGAAGCAGAACACCTGCAGCCAGATAGACAGCAATTGACGTTATTTGATTCGCTCAACAGGTCGAAAGAATAGAGCTATTGTGGAACAGCAAGTGACTGTTCACCAACAATCGCTAATACTCGACTAACGAATCGTCGAGTTTCAGGATACGGCGGAATTCCATGAAATTTTCGCACCGCGCCTTCCCCAGCGTTATAGGCTGCGAGTGCGCCTTTCGTGCCAAATTCATCCAACAAACTCCGGAGATAGCGTGTGCCGCCCTCGATGTTGTCTTCCGGCTCAAAAGGGTCGGCAACGGCATACCGTTGCACCGTCGCCGGCATCAATTGCATCAAACCTCTTGCACCGCGAGGTGACTCCGCCATCGACCTGTAACTTGATTCCACCTCAATGAGCGCAAAAACAAGCCGGGGATCAACACCGTATTTCTGTGACACGCTTTCTACAATTTCCGCGTACGGGTGGATGTTTCGCTTTGTCTTCGCCACATCATGTGGCCGTTCACTCTGAATAATCCGAGCCGGAGCCGCCGGGGCCCAAAGACGCGTTCCGACAACCGACGCAACAATCGCGAACGCACATAGCCATCGGAATAGTGGAAAAGGCATCCAAACAAGGTAGCACAGCTGGCAACAGCCAGACAATCTCGAAAAAAGCCCAATAAAAACGGGTAGAAATCACTCGTACCCTCACCACCGCGCGTCGAATACCACAACATCTAGCGGTGGCCTCATCCGAAGTAACTAGTGCTGCACAACGGAATTTGGATTGATTTTCAATATCGGAATGAACTTGCGGTCTCTCTAGTGCACCTTGAGATAGCCGTAAAAGACTCTAATGCCGAGTTCTCGTTCATCACCGCCTGCAACCAGTTCACCATCCACCACGAAGGTTTGATCTACTTTGATTTCCAACGCTACTTCGTCTGTGGAACCAAAATCACCGGCCAACAATTCACGTTCGAAAAAAATAATCTCTTCTGTGCCCAGTAACCCTTCAAACAGGCTGCGGCCTCCAATTGAAAGTGAAATCCGCTGCGGCCTATCAAATAAATCAGGCCGACCTTGGAGTTCCAGATACAAACGAGCCGGACCTCGTGGATTCCTGACTCCAAGTGCTGCCCTATCGCCCATCCAACGCCATCGATTGCGACCATCGTCCTGAATTTCTTCCTGGTACCAACCATCTAGAAATTGCACTTGTTCCGAATCGTTTCGTGGTTCGAGGAGAAACGTCTCAACCGGGTAAGAACGCTGTCCAAGATCAACCCCGGACAGTGTCAACCTCTCCCCCGAACTCACAGAGTAAAGACCAATAGCCACAGTTGCCTCACCAACGTAAGGATATAGTGGGATCTTCTCTCGTATGCTGTAGACGACTGACTGACCAGGTTCCCATTCTGAGGTTGGTATAGCCGGCTGATGATCCATCGCCCAAAGTAGTTCCCCACTAGTGTCTAAAACGTGCAGTAACACCTGGTAGTCTTCTTGCGCGTCCGGCATCGTGTCGAGTACATCAAAACGAACACCAATGTCGACCGGCGAACCCACAGAAACCGAATCTCGACTGAAGTCAACAAACGGAACCGCGACCGCAGGGTCGGATGGCGAGCACCCGGCTGTCAAAAACACCCCACAGACAACGAGGCTCCCTAAATAGAACGATTTTTGTACGTGCCGTCTCAACTCACTCTATGGTAACGTGTTGCAAATCTCGTTCGCAATGTGTCTTATTTTTTTATGATCCGACCCAGCGCAATGCGAATCACCAATAACGATCTACATTCACGGCTAGGAGCCACCCAGACATGACCTTGGAAGCGCTTGGCATGGTCGAAACCAAAGGCCTCGTCGGCGCCATAGAAGCTGCCGACGCGATGGTAAAAGCGGCGAACGTCGCACTCATTGGGAAAGAACATATCGGTGCCGCATACGTGACTGTCATGGTGCGTGGCGACGTTGGAGCCGTCAAGGCGGCTACTGACGCTGGTGCCGCTTCGGCGAGACGAGTCGGAGAACTTGTCTCCGTCCATGTAATACCGCGGCCCCATAGCGAAGTCGAGAAAATCCTTCCCAAAGGAAAATAGCTTTTCGTCGCCGCTTCTGTTCGGGATAAACCTTACGCTGGAACAGCTAACTAGCTATGCCTGATGCTGCTCAGTCATCCAACGATGGATCCGAATCGATCGCACAGGCGCGCGTGCTCGCCACACGCGCCTTCACCGCACAACCCAAACTTGCGGAATGCGACCAGGAAACAGTTGACCGCATCGTTGGCCAAGTCGCATCTGTTGCCGCACAACATTCAGAGGCGCTCGCCGAGTTAGCAGTAAAAGAAACCGGCTACGGAATTGTCTCTGACAAGACAAAGAAAAATCTATTTGCAGCACAAACAATTTACGACTTTATTCGACCGATGAAAACGGTCGGGGTGATTCGCCAGCTCGATGACCGACGAGTCGTTGAAATCGCTGAGCCATTCGGCGTAGTCGCCGCTATAGTGCCCTCGACCAATCCGACTTCAACGACCATCTATAAACTTCTAATCGCGCTGAAAGCACGCTGCGCAATCGTCATCAGTCCGCACCCAACCGCTATACGTTCCATCTCACAAACGGTAGAACTTTTAACTCAAGCCGCTGTCGATGCCGGCGCGCCCGTCGATGCGATCTCTTGCATGACCCAAGTCAGCCTCGAAGGAACCCAGGCGCTCATGCAACAGCGAGAGATCTCGGTAATTCTCGCCACGGGAGGCATGGGTTTAGTACGAGCCGCCTACTCCGCTGGAAAGCCAGCCTACGGTGTCGGCCCAGGTAACGCACCCGCCTACATCGAACGTTCCGCCGACGTAAACAAGGCCGTTTCCGACATTATCGCTGGAAAAACTTTTGACAATGGCCTTCTCTGCTCCTCTGAGAACTCCGTCGTCGTTGACCGAGACATATCGGAAGCCGTCCGTGGCCAATTCACTGAACAGGGAGGCTACTTTTTAAATAAAGAGGAAACAGAAACCCTCTCTCGCGGACTCATCACCCCCGAAGGACTGCCAAATCCGAAACTAGTCGGTCGAAGTGCGACAGACATCGCAAAACATAGCGGTATCAATGTTCCGTCCGACACGAAAGTGCTACTGGCGCCGCTAGCGGGAGTCGGACGTGACTACCCACTTTCAATCGAAAAACTCTGCCCCGTCCTCTCTTTTTACACGGTCACAGATTGGCGAGAGGGCTGCCAACGCTGCCAAGAAATACTTCGATACGGCGGCATGGGCCACACCATGGCTATTCATTCGCAAAATGACAAAGTAATTCTCGAGTTCGGCCTAAAGAAACCCGCCTTTAGAATTCTCGTCAACACACCAACAACACTTGGTTCAATCGGCATGACAACCGGCCTGGACCCATCGATGACACTAGGCTGCGGCGGACATGGCGGCAACATAACATCCGACAATATATCGCCCCGCCACCTCATTAACGTCAAACGTCTGGCTTACGAAACGAAGCCCCTGCGGTTACTAGAAAGATCAAAACGAAACCCCATACAATCCAAACCGCCGTCCGGATTAACGGCACAACTTGTCTCGACACGTGTCGATGAATTCCTTAAAACCAGAGGTTTTCAACGACAGGCAGAGCCGCATCTACCTTCCGATAATGCAGCAGAGGAACGAAGTGACTCTCCTAGTCCTTTAGCATCCGTTGCGTCACCATCTGAAACCCGTAGTGGCCAAATCGAAATTCAAACTGTAGATTTCGTATCAGAAGAAGATGTCCGCCGTGCACTTTCCGAATCACGGCACATAATGATTGACGACAACACCATCGTCACTCCGGCAGCTCAAGATCTAGCCAACCAATACGGTGTTTTTGAACACTCCACAGACACCCGTAGCAGTTAATCCGAAAGCCGAAAGCGGAATAACGTCCACACCGCAAACAAAAAATCTAACCACGAAATTTTTTTACCTTCCGCAAAGCTCCGCCCGGAATACGAAATTGGCAGCTCGACAATTTCGACCCCTTGCTTAAGAAGTTTGGCGGTCAACTCCGGCTCGACGTCAAAACCATTGGATACAATGTTCAGCTGCTGAAGAGTCTCTCTCTTTATCAATTTGTAACAGGTTTCCATGTCTGTCAGATGTGATCCGTAGAGCAAATTCGTCAGACCAGTCAACAGACTATTCCCGACGAAATGTCTTAACGACATACTTGGCTGGTGAACGAGAAGACGCGATCCATACACGGCAATGGCGGCTTGCTCCCGAGCCAGATTTAGAAGTTTCTCGTAGTCAGCGGGATCGTATTCGAGGTCGGCGTCCTGAACGATAACGAAGTCTCCAGTCGCCGCCGCGAAACCGGTCCTTAGCGCCGCGCCCTTTCCACAATTTCTTTCATGCAAAATTAGGCGAAATTCGCCTTCGGGTCTCGCCGTAAGAATCTCTCGAGTCCCATCTGAAGATCCATCATCAACGACGATGATTTCGGTGTCCAAACCAACTTCTGCTACGCGCTGAAGGACACGTTCGACAGTCTTACACTCGTTGTATACCGGGATAACAACAGATAAACGCATAAGTCCTAATCTAAGACAACTGCCGCCAATGACATCAACCGGCCACTATTAGATACTACAATTCCTTTTGCCGCAGTCAGGGCCCTGCAAGCTGCCTACAATTGGAAAATAGCTTCTCAGTCTAGCTCCAGTTATACTAACCGTTTGCGGGTACTCCATGTCAGATCCCAACAGACAACCGACAACACGTAGACGTTTCGCCTTAATTGTTGCCGGTCGGAACATATTAACGCTCTCCTTTCTCCTTTCGGCAATCCGCAAGATTCCCCGAATACCCAAAGAACGGTTCGGAATCGTAATTGCGAGGTATTCGGACGGGCGTATGCGGCAGTTCACAATCAACCTGCGAACCGCCGTCGCCTCAGTGGCAACACTGGTCGTAGTTACTGGCGTCTGGTTCTTACAGTCCAACATGGCGACTCAGGAAAAAATCAACTCACTCGAACTGCAAAATGCTCGGCTTGAGATCGAAAACTCAG
>CAZDQD010000026.1:0-11992 GCA_964507425.1 uncultured Vicinamibacteraceae bacterium | reverse complement strand
TGAGTTTGGTGGATTTGACGGGATTGTAACTCTCGAAGATGTATTGGAAGAACTAATCGGCAGGCAAATTGTAGACGAGTTCGACCATGTGGCCGACCACCGGTCATTCGCCAAACGTAGAGCGCTTAGCCGGCATCTTGCAGAGCGACAAGATTCTTAAATGCACCACGGACTTAGCAGATTGCCTGTGACTCGTCACACTCGTTTCGTTCGTTGACTGTCATCAGTAGCGCTTGGTGTTTCTGGTGGACCGCTACCAGCGCCGAACGTGATGACGGCGCTGGTAGCGATAACCCAACGATTTCGACTAGTTGCTAGTTCGATTCAGGAGGAGTTTTTGGATTCGCCAGTTGTTCATGTCGGCGACATACAAGGTTTCTTCTGAGCGGCAGGAGATACCGTGGACCCAATTAAACTGCGAGGGTGCACGTCCAGACTCCCCCAGCCAACCGAGGATCTGACCATCAAGGGTCATTTTGTAGATACGGCCAGGCTCTACGTCGGATGCAAACAGGTATTGTGTCTCACCCTCAGAGATGCAAATAGTCCAGGGCGCCGTGTTGTCTGGCGAGTTTGGATTTTTATTGCCAAGTACCGGCTGTCGATTCTTATCGTACGGAACATTAAGATAAATCGTTTGCTTGAAGTTTCCGTCGGAATCGAACTTCTGGATCCGATTGTTGCTGCGGTCAGCGACATAGACGAATCCATTACGGTCAACGCCCATGTTGTGAGGTAATCGTAACTGTCCTTCTTCTGTTCCGTAGGTGCCCCACGATTTTATCCAGTTGCCATGCTTGTCAAACTTAGCCACTCGAGAATTGACATACCCATCACTGACGTAAATATTGTCCTCTTGGTCCCAGCCAACATCGGTCGGGCCATCAAAGAAACCGTCAACGTGAACTGCGTCTTGCGGGCTGACGTGGTGCGGCGGTTCATAACCCTCAGGTCGGCGTCCAAGGTTTAGTGTGACGTAACCAGCTGGGTTTAGTTTTGTAACCGCATTTGTACCTTTGTCTACAATCCAGAGGTTATCGTAGCGGTCGTAGCGTGCTGAGTGAGAATACCCGAAACCGTAGACTCCCTGACCCAGTTCTCGGACGAAATGACCTTGGTCGTCAAACTCGAGCAATTGTGTTGTTGCATTACCGTATAGTGGCCCCGCGGTCGCTGAACCAGGGTGGTTAAGGACAAGTAGGTGACCTTTTGAGTTCTCGGCGACAGCCAACGTCTCGCCGAGGTTCATCTCGGGGGAATACTTGAGATAATTGGGAACAGAAAAGAAGGGAATCTCTGGCGCCTTACTGTTATCGATTTCCTGTGCTACGACTGGTGATAGGGCAATGCCGATAGCGAGAACGACAGCAACTAAAAAACGTTTCACGGTAAACCTCCTTAGGATGTTTCGCGCACACTGGCACAAGGTTACTCGGCGTCCGTGCAGTGAGACTATCAAAGCCGTCTGGCTAGACAGTGGTTGGTTACTTCACGGGTGTTCATTGCCATTCCATGGGCCAGTCAGTGGCAGCATACAGTGCTTCCGGACCGACGTAAAATGATTATGAAGTGACCATTTTTGAGGAACGGCTGGATTCATTAAAAAGTTATGGTGCCGGAGGTGGGACTCGAACCCACACGAGGAGTAAACCTCACTGGATTTTGAATCCAGCGCGTCTGCCAATTTCGCCACTCCGGCTAGCTGTATTCAATTCTAGGGGCGTTCCGTTCCGTCGTGTCGCCAGAGGTAAAGTGATCGCGTATTCCCCTGTTCGTCTTCAAACTTGTCGAGCACTTCCGGTTCCCAATCACCCATGCTAAACGCATGCGAAACGATCCGTGCGCCAACCGGTAGTTGTTGAGTCAGTAAAGGTCGTAGTTTCATGTTGGAAGAGGAAAGCAGATAAAGAGTTACGACCGTGGCCTCGGAAACATCTACAGTGAGTGCATCCTGCTCAATGAATTGTACAAGGTGCTGGACGCCTGCTCGTTCGGCATTCGCATTTGCTTCTGCTATACGTTGTGGGTCGATATCGATGCCAACACCACGTGCGCCGAAGCGTTGCGCAGCCTCAATCACGATACGGCCGTCGCCACAGCCCAGGTCGTAGACAACGTCATCTTGCGTTACCTCGGCGAGGGTCAACATACGATTAACTACTTCGTATGGAGTCGGGACAAAAGGAGCGAGGCTGGGGTTATCCTGTCCCGGAGCTATAGGAATACCGTGGATGTTGGTTGGAGCTGCGATTAGAAGGAGTCCACAAGCTGATGCCGTCAAAGTGGAACGAAACGAACTAGACATGCTCATCCTCCCAGAAAATATTCAAAGTGAATTGCACGGCGATACTTTACAACAGCAGTGCCGAACACGTGGTGCGCTTGGTGTATAGGTTGCAGTTAGGCTATACGACCTAATTATTGGTTTCGCTTTGCTGTGGCCTGATGAAAAATTGCGTAATACCGGGCAAAGTGTTCATTCTGCAAGGTTTCTGATTGCGCCTGGGCACAACATACACTACAATCGTCACTTCGCTTCGTGCTTCCGTAGCCTTCCCCACCGTCGGCCGCCTTGGTTTTTCATTACGGAGGAGAGTCTTGCAATTTGAGGTCGGAGACAAGGTCATTTACCCAAACCATGGTTTGGGCGTTGTAGTGCGCATTGAGGAAAAAACTATCCTCGGAACCACATGTGGTTTCTACGCGCTTCGCATGTCATCCAGTGAAACCACGGTGTTTGTTCCAACAGATAATGTGGAGGATGTGGGTCTTCGTCGCGCTATTGGTGACCATGAGGTAAAGAAGCTATTTACGCTTTTGGGTAACGGGAAGATCGAAAATCATCAGAATTGGAAGGGGCGATTTAAAGACAACTCTGACAAGATGAGGACAGGGTCGCTCTACGACGTGGTTGATGTTCTGAAGAATCTTAATCATCTAAGTCAGTCCAAGAATCTGTCGTTTCGCGAGAAGCGAATGCTTGACAGATCTAAATTTCTCGTAGTCACAGAGATCTCTGAGGTCGTGAATGTGTCTTCAGAGCAGATTGAACAGCGAGTTGAGAAGGCATTGGAGAGATGTCTTGTCAATCGTGTACGTCAAATAACGAAAGAAAAGGCAGCCAAAGCGAAGTCAGCCAAGGCGAGGTCGGCCAAAGCGAAGGCCGCGAAGGTGGCGGCGACCAAGACGGCTAAAGTCAAAACCACTAAGGTTGCAGCGGCCAAGGCAAAAACGGCTAAGGCTAAAATAGCGAAATCGAAAACTACCAAATCAAAAGCGACTAAATCGAGGACCGCCAAGGCGAGAACCGCTAAAGCGTCTTAGTTAGTTAGCCCTTTAGAGTTGTACGTGACCGTGGCGGAGATCTTGCGGGCCGTCGTATCCGTTGTGCGCTCCCTTGCCGCGTACGTGGGCGGTTCCCTGTGGGTCCTTCTCTTCGGGCCTATCGGCATGGCGCTGGCGCTAGGGTTGCGGCGACCTGGGATCCTTTACCTTCTCGGCCGATGGGGAGTGTCGTTAGGGTTGGCAGCTGCCGGTATTCGTGTTGATGTTCGAGGCAGTTCCCTCGTGGACCATACACACGGAGCGGTCTATTGCGTTAACCATACGAGTAACCTGGAGCCCCCAATCATTTATATGGCGCTGGCAGCGACTCACCCGCGCTTGAAAATTGTTTATAAGGCGGAGCTTCGGACGGTGATACCGATATTGCGAACGGCATTTGATATCGTCGGATTCGTACCTATACAGCGTCAGAACACTGAACAAAGTACGCAAGCCATTGAACGTGCTGCGTTGGCGCTAGCAAGCGGCGATTCTTTCATGATATTTCCAGAAGGAACAAGAGGCCGTACGGGAAAGTTGCTACCGTTCAAAAAAGGAGGTTTTATGATGGCGATAAAGGCTCAGGCCCCCGTAGTGCCGGTTGCGATTTTTGGTGCGGGGGCAGCGATGCGCAAGGGTAGCCCTTTCATTCGGCCAGTCACGGTTCGTGTAGAGATAGGTCGACCAATTCCTTCGACTGGCATGATCGTTACTGATCGAAACGAACTGATACGGAAGACGAGAGACGCACTCGAATCTCAACTCAAATCTTTGTCTGTTGGCGAAAGCAAGAATTTGGAATAGCAGGCTGGACTTATGGAGAGGCGGTCACGAAAAACGACAAGCTCCACGGTTCGAGAGGTGAGCCGTCACTGGCAGTTATCCCGTTGTCCAAATCGACCACGACATTGCGGAAACGCTCTAATTTTTCGTGAAACGTAAGCTCGAGGACACGATTTCTCGTACGGTATGCAAGTTCAAAGGTCGGACTGGACGCTGTTGCGGCCGTATCTTGCGTTGGGGTTAGATACCTTACAACCACATTGCCATCAAAAGTGTCTTCATCCATATCTCGAGAGAATTGAATTCTAACGGTGCTGTCTTCGGCGACGTTAATGTCCTCCTCGAGTGGGGTGCTAAATATTACTTCCGGCGGAGGAAGCGGCCGCAATGCCGGGGCAGGTTCCGTAGGCCTGTCTGGAGAAGGGCTGGCGAGATCGATGCGACCTGCATCAATGACGACCATCCCGTCATTAACACGAACGGTGCCTGTCACTTCTAACCATTTGTTTGTATCAACTCGCGCCAAGACGTCAAGGTCGAACCCGTCGCCTTTGGGTTCCATCCCAACTATCCAGGCGGCAGCATCTGCTGAGCGAAGGACAAAATCCCATCTGCTTTCGCCAGGCGCTTTCGGCATGTCGCCATATAGGTTGCGTCCCCGAAACCGTCCTGAGATCGTAACCCCCTCGTTAATAAACTGGTGAGGGGCGAGGACGACGCTGCGGAGTGTCAGTGAGTTGGCGGCGTCTCGGACCAGACGACTTGAGGTAGCTACGAGCAATGGCAGTTCTCCTACACCGGGCCAAGGCTTTTGTAGTAGCTCCTCTGAGATACGGGCGATCGGTAAATTTACTAAGCGAGCGTCATTGTTTTCGAGTCGCCCGACATCAAAGAATGTGCCAATGACTTCAAGGCGTTCACGGGTACCGACCGGCGGCTGTGGAACGTCAAAAACTAAAACTCGGACACTTTCATCTTGATTAACCAACCAGGTGAGCACGCCATCGGTGGTGACGTCGGCGAGCAACACTACCTCCTCACGATGGAAGAAAATACGATTTTGGTTGACGGACTCCAAAGTAGTGGCTTGCCTGACCGTTTGGGCGGATAGGTCGATAAACGAGACCACTACGAACAAGTAGATTCCGAACAGTGCAACCGCGTGTCTCGTTGTGCACTTCATATCTCGTTCCGGCTTGCATCTTAGCACGCAGTTCGCGAGACTCTCATTTTCAGATGTGTCAAATATGTCGGGATTAGGCCCGCGACAGGCTGATGTTGTAAAACGCTAATGCGAGACCAGCAGATCTCTGAACTGACCACAAACCGGCTCTCGCTTTATCTACGATTCTTGACTGAACTAGATGACAAAGGAGTGAAATCAGTTTCGTCGAAGGTGCTTGCCGAACAGTTCGGTCTTAATGCGGCCTTAATTAGGAAGGATTTAGCTCACTTTGGGGGACTTGGCGTTCGCGGTTTGGGTTACGTCGTCAAGGATCTCCGCCAACAACTTCGCAGCATTCTCGGGTTAGATAAAAAATTGCAGGTTGCGATAATGGGAGCGGGCAATCTTGGCTTAGCTCTTGCCGATTATCAAGGGTTTGGCCAGGAGGGTTTCCGAATCGTAGCGTTATTTGATACCGAAACGAAAAAGGTTGGAACGCGTTCAAGAAAGGGCGTGTTGATTCAGCATAGTCGTAAACTGAAGACAGTGGTTCGTCGAGAGGGTATTACAATTGCGGTTATCGCGGTCCCAGCTCAGGAGGCGCAACAAGTCGTGAATACAGTTGTGGAGGCAGGGATCAAGGCTGTACTAAATTTTTCGCCAGGGACGATACGTGTGCCAGACGGTGTCAAATTGAAAAACGTGGATCTCACGGTGTCTTTAGAAAGTTTGTCTTTTCACTTGGCCGACAGGTAACACGGTCGAGTGCATTCGAGGATTTGAACATATGGGAGGATCTCAAAAAGGTCGGGTTCGGGTGAGACTGAGTCACGTGGCAGGGGATGGCAGTGTGCGCATGGTAGACGTTGGCGATAAACCTGTGACCGCCCGTGTCGCAGTGGCCAGAGGGCGAATTACTATCGGCAGGGCAGCTCTCAAGGCGATTCGGAGTGGTTCGATTGCCAAAGGAGACCCGCTACAGACTGCGCGCCTAGCAGGAATTATGGCGGCGAAGAGGACTGCAGAGATTATCCCGTTGTGTCATCCACTGACGTTATCGAATATCGAAGTGCGACTGCGTCCGTTGTCTACCGGGTATGAGATTGAAGCGACTGTTCAAACCATGTCGAGGACTGGAGTTGAAATGGAAGCTTTAACTGCTGTGTCCGCGGCGGCGCTGACTGTCTATGACATGGTTAAGGCCGTTGATAAGCGTATGGTTATCGGAGCTATACGACTAGTCAAGAAGGCAGGCGGACGGTCTGGTGAGTTTACGGCGCGTTAGGTTTTAGTAGAGAGTTGTTCTAGTAATGGTAGTGAGGTGATAAACGGCTGTGTCACAAGAGCAATTGAGCACACTCGCCGCCCTTCCGTTCTATGCGGCTGGGCGTTATCCGAAATCAGATTGTCTCCGCTGGTGTAGGGAAAATGAGATAGTCGAGTTTTCAAGTCGGGAATTTTTTGACCGTGTACGCGACCTTAGCTTTGGTTTGAGAGTCTTAGATGTTGGGGCCGAGGATCGCGTAGCGATTATTTCTGAACCACGTCCCGATTGGCTTACTACGGATTTTGCCGTTCTGGCGAATGGCGCCGTTTCGGTCCCTATTTATCCCACTCTTCCATCAAGCCAGGTGGCCTATATATTGGCCGACTCTGGTGCGAAGGTCGTGGTTGTGTCTGACGAGGAGCAGGCTGCAAAGGTGCGGTCCGTGTGGAGCGAGCTGCCTCAGCTAAAAGCCCTTATCGTGATGGAGTCGCGTGAGATAGACAGGGTCGGTGAGGGCGATCGTGACGAAGTAAGTTTTGACAATTTGTTAGACCGTGGACATCAAAGACTTATAACAGGGGATGGACTTGCACGTCAGTACAAGGAGGACGCGTTAGCGATCAAGCCAGATCAATTAGCGACGATTATCTACACTTCTGGCACGACCGGAGATCCCAAAGGTGTGATGCTGACGCATGGAAATGTGACGAGCAACATACTCGCCGCAAAGACCGTCGTAACGCTTGACGATAGCGACGAAGCACTTTCATTTTTGCCTCTCAGTCACGCCTTTGAGCGGACCGTTGTTATGCTCTACTTTTATAGCGGGGTTACGGTTACATTCGCAGAGTCATTGGACACGATTGGTCGTGATCTACAACGTGTACGGCCGACAGTCATGACCGGTGTGCCACGAGTATTTGAGAAGTTGCATGCGCGTATTTTTTCGACTGTTGCAGAGGCTCCTCTTGTGAGGCAGAAAATGTTTCATTGGGCTCTACATGTTGGCCGGAGATGCAGTCAGTCGAAGCTAGCGAATAGACCTGTGCCTGTGTCCGTCAGAGCCCAGATGGCTATCGCGGACAAAGTGGTTTTGTCGAAGGTTCGCGCTCGTCTTGGTGGGCGACTTCGTTGGGTTGTGTCTGGGAGCGCTCCGTTAGCTGTTGATGTCGCTGAATTTTTGTTCAGTATAGGGGTGCCAGTGCTTGAAGGGTATGGCCTGACGGAAACGGCCCCGGTATTGACCGTTAATCCTGAAGGACGGCAAAAATTGGGCACGGTAGGACCGCCTCTTCCGCATGTCACTCTTCGTATTGCCACAGATGGAGAAATATTGGCTCGCGGACCTAATATCATGAAAGGTTATTACGGAAACACTCGTGCGACCGACGAGGTTATTCGCGATGGTTGGCTGCATACTGGCGATATCGGCAAACTTGATGCCGACGGATATCTCACGATTACTGATAGGAAAAAGGAAATAATTGTCACGGCGAATGGAAAGAACATCGCGCCAAATCCTATTGAGGCGGCGTTAAAGAAGTCACCATTTGTAGCGGAAGCGATGTTGGTCGGGGATCGGCGACCCTACGTCGTCGCTTTATTGGTTCCGGATCTTGACGTACTGACGGCTCGTTTTGGGAATGACAGCGACAGCCAAATGAGTAGTGGGGATTTTACCTATTCTAAACATTTCCTTGAGCAGCCCGACATTGAGTCACTTTTTGCTGACATTGTCGAACGCGTCAATGCCAATCTTGCGTCGTATGAGCAGGTGAAGAGATGGAGATTGTTGCCTGCTGTGTTTAGTATTTCGACGGGAGAATTAACCCCGACGCTTAAGTTAAGGCGACGTATCGTGGTTGAACGCTGGTCATCGCTGATCAGCGAACTGTACGAAGTATCAAAATAGCGTTGCTTCTGAAAGTGGCCACCAGCGAAGCTGGACCTTTCCAATCACATACTTCTTAGGCACTTGTCCCCAGTGCCGACTGTCCGAGCTGTTATTTCGATGATCGCCCATCACGAAATAGTACGATTCCTGCACAACCTCTGGCCCATGATTTTCACGGCTGCGAAACTCTGGTGGGACAAATGCGTCCGGAAGTGGAACTTCATTGACGAACACTTGTCCATCTTCAATTCGGACGGTGTCACCTTCTTTGGCAATAATGCGCTTTACGAATGATTTGTCTGGGTCTCGCGGGTAATACAGCATAACGATGTCCCCTGGTTGGGGATCACCAAAAAATTGGTATACAGCCTTGTTCACAATTAGTCGATCCTGATCTTGAAGCGTGGGTTCCATGCTTTTGCCTTCAACTCGTGCTACCTGAAAGCCAAACGTTACGATGAGCGTCGCATAGATCGCAGCAGACGCAAACGTCTTGACCCAGGCTAGAAGTTCCTCGCCAACCCTATGGAGCAATCGGGGCCGAGTAGAGATTGGGTCGGCGAACCCGGAAGATGGCAGTTCATGGGTGTCGGTCGACGTCACGCTTTCGGTTGAATCAACGGTGGCTACGTCGGACGTATGTGAATCCTTACTCAGAGGTTCAGATAGTCGCGGAGCCGCTTCGTCTGCGTTCGGCTGACTGGAATCTCCGTGCCGTTTGAGTCCCTCATCTTGAGGATGTAGTTCCGAGTCAGCCACGGGACGATCTCCTTAATCTTGTGAATGTTTACAATGTGTGACCTGTGCACACGCCAAAAGATAGCTGGGTCTAGTTGAGACTGTAACTCATCGAGCGTTCGGCAGTTTGATTCTCCACTTATAGTACCAGTTGTAACGGTTACCGTCTCTTCGACTAAAGATATAAACACGATATCATCAGATTGTACCAGTGCGAGGCGGCCGTCGTTTTTTATGGCAATTGGGTCTGGTCTGCTAGGCTGGTTCTCTACGAAAGAGGCGATCTTTTCAAGTGCCTCAGCCTGTAATTTACTTGCTGCAGAGTCGCCACGCGCGTCAGAGGCCAGGAGCTCTCGTACCCTGGTAAGGGTCTGGGAGAGTCGATTAGGTTCGACAGGTTTTAGCAGGTAATCGACAGCATTGATCTTGAAGGCTTCGATAGCATATTGATCGTATGCTGTGACGAACACAACCCGCGAGTCTATTTTCTTGGCAACTAACGCTCGGACGATTTCAAAGCCTGTTAACCCTGGCATTTGGACATCGAGTAATGACAGATCAGGACGAAGGGACTCAATTAACTCCAGAGCTTCAAGGCCGTTGGTCGCTTGTCCGACGACTTCGACGTCTTCCAATCGGGCAAGCTGAAAGAAAAGCTCATTGCGCGCTGGTTCTTCGTCGTCTGCGATGACCGTTCTTATTTTCATCCTACGCCGGTGCAACCTGTTCTACAGTTGGTTCTGGGATTTCTATTCGGGCGCAGGTGCCTTCTCCGGGTTTGCTCTCAAGATGAAGGTGATAGTTCTCTCCATAGATAACTCGTAGTCGTTCATCGACATTGCGAAGACCGATCCCACCGTGCCGTTGTCGTCCAACGTTTGTTTCGGACATCCCCGAACCATTGTCGATGATCTCAATGACACCGTGGCCGTTTCTGCGTTCACTCCTAATGATGATACGGCCACCGCCGACTTTTTTTTCTATGCCATGTTTGATTGAGTTTTCGATCAAAGGTTGGAGCACCATGCTTGGAATCACCATGTCGAGACTGTCGTCGCTAACTTGTTTTTCGATAACCAAGGTCGGACCAAATCTGACAGATTCAATGTCTAGGTATTCGTCAATAGAAGCAAGCTCCTGCCGAAGGGTTACAAAGTGCTCTTGAGTGCTTAGCATGCGCCTCAACATCGCGGATAATTTGTTGATTAACATTCGCGCGGTGTCCGGCTGTGAGCGGATGAGAGAGGATATCGAATTCAAAGTGTTGAACAGAAAATGAGGATTTATCTGATGAGCCAGCGCTTCAAGACGAGCCGCCATCAATAACTTGTCCTGTTCTTGTAATCGATGTTCGATCCGAGCAGTGTTCCAGATCTTTATTGGTATGGCGACACTAAGAATTGTGGAGAGCATAACGAGACCGGCAAGCCAGATCGTATCCGGGCTGAGAAAGAAAATACTCGCTGTTCCAAAGCGGAGACCCAGACCTTGCCTAATAAACTCAAGGCAAACTGGGGCGGTAGCTAGTATCAGAAGCCAGTCTACTTTGAAGCGGCTCACTATTTGCCAGGCGTGTCGGTGGAGGTCACTAAAGAACAACGGTGACAGATGCCAAATGGCCTCTTTTGGACACACTTCTCGAAGTCCCCCACCGGCAAATCCACATCCAACAGCGAATGGCATGGCGCCGACTTCACCTGCCACTAATGCCGGTGTGCCAACGAGTGCGCCAACGATAGCTCCGGCGTAGGGACCAGCAATTAGGCCAGCGAGAAATGGTCCAACAAGTGAAAAATCCGCTGCGTCATAATTCAACAGAAGTCTGGCCATCACACCGCCGACAAGCGGTATTCCGAAACTGAATGCAAAGACGAGTCGTTCACGCCACGCTCGTTGTTCGGTAAGCAGTATCCGTCGAAATTGACGGAAGCGAACAAGCATCGTAGAGAGTGTCGCCACAACGGCGAGCTTGACGATGAGCGTCGTGAGTAACAGTTGGGTATCTGGAAGCACGGCTCCGTCCCACTATACCGGCCTCGATCACAGTCGTCAATTTCGATAATGCTACAAGATGTTACTACTAAAGAAGTTATACGATTATTGCCATGTGAAATGATGTCTAATAAAAAACATTTTGTTCTTTGAGTGTGACCGGGCCAAAGAAAAGAGTCTGAATGAGTACTACGCATGTTTTGAGCGTGTATTCGATTCACTGGGCATGACAAATTCAGACGTGGTTATGGGTATTCATCGGGATTGGGTTTTAGCTGTCTTTGACGTGATTGAAAAGAACACACGTGGCTCGAAACACCTAAGAATGTTCAAAGTTCGTTTTAGGCTACAAGTTATTTCACGTGGCTACTACAGTTGGTGTTGTTGTGGCTTATTAGGTCAACCGGAAAAGCCTCGGGTCGGGTTCCTTGCGGGGAACTTAGTCGACACGCTATAGTCCGCCATTGAGGCTTCCACTATATTGTTGGTCGTCGGTCACTGACCTCACTTTCCGGGAGCCGGATGACTGGCCAAGGGATTTAACGTGAAACTGGATCGTGGTGCTGAAGGAAAGTTGTTTTCAGGGGACCCGTCAACGCGAGCGTTGTCCGTTGCGCCTGTAAAGGACGCATTTGTAGAAGAGACATACGACAAAATAGCCGTAACCTACGATTGGACGATGGGTCCAGCCCTTCACGCAGGTCGATTGCAGGCACTTCAGCGGTTACCTTTAGCCAAGCACGACAAGGTGTTGGAAGTAGGTGTCGGTACGGGCATCAACGCAGCGTTGTATCCATCGGATGTATCAGTTACCGGGATTGATGTTTCG
>CAZDQD010000025.1:0-7891 GCA_964507425.1 uncultured Vicinamibacteraceae bacterium | reverse complement strand
GTGTGGGAAACGGAAATTCTCGATTACGAGACCTACCGCGCCATGCAGGGTTCCGGGCCGATTATTGCGAATGGCAAAGTGATTTCCGGTCGGAGTTGCCGGAAGCCGGAGTCCTGCGTCATCACGGCGCACGATGCGAGAACTGGGGAAGAATTGTGGCGCCGGCGGACGATACCAGCACCGGGTGAGCCGGGCGATGAGACGTGGGGGGATGTGCCCTTTGAGGACCGGCAGCATGTGGGTGCCTGGATGGTGCCGAGCTATGACCCGGAGCTGAACCTGATTTACGTGGGGACGTCGGTGACGTCGCCGGCGCCGAAATTTATGCTCGGCGGGACGGACCTTGCCCATCTGTACCACAACTCGACGTTGGCATTAAACGCGGATACGGGTGAGATTGACTGGTATTACCAGCATTTGAATGATCATTGGGATCTGGACCACCCGTTTGAGCGGTTGTTGGTGGATACGGCGGTGACACCGAATCCGGCGGAGGTGAGTTGGATTAACCCTCGGATCACGCCGGGGGAACAACGGCAGGTGATCACGGGGATTCCAGGAAAGACAGGAGTGGTGTATACGTTGGACCGGGCGACGGGAGAGTTTTTGTGGGCGACGCCAACCGTTACTCAGAATGTGATTAGTGACATTGACGGGGCAACGGGCGCGGTGACTGAGAACTCGGAGGTGGTGTTTAGCGGACTTGGTCAAGAGGTATTCGCCTGTCCTACCTGGAATGGTGGCAAGGACTGGGAAGCCGGGGTGTACAGTCCGTTGACAAATGCGATGTATATGCCGCTTCGCAACACGTGTGCTCGAATGATGGCGACGACGACGTTTTCCGATACAGAGCCGACCGAACGCACGGAGAGCCGATCTGAGATTTATTCAATAGCGTATCGCCATCAGATCGCGCCGGGCACCGACGACGTTGGGACGGTCAGAGCGATTTCAGCGGAAACCGGTGAGACACAGTGGCTTTATGAACAGCGGGCAGCGACTATGTCATTACTGGCCACAGGAGGAGGACTGGTGTTCGGCGGGGATAACAATGGACGGTTCAGGGCGTTTGACGACGGGACAGGAGAGGTGCTTTGGGAAATCAATCTCGGATCCCCGATTTCTGGGTTTCCGATTACCTTTGCCCATGAAGGAACGCAATACTTGGTCGTCGGTACAGGAACAAGCAGCACAGCGTCGCATTTTGCAGGTTTGACGCCGGAGATTAGACCGAGTTCGGGAAACAATCTTTTCGTGTTTGCGTTGTCACAATAGCCATGATTGGTAATCGTGCGGAGTTCCGCCCTAGTCTGGTCAGTTCTTCGGCTTTAGTTTCAGGTCGAGCAATGAGGCATTCGTGGTGTTTGTAGAGTGTTTGAGATAGCGCGTGAATTTTCTAAATGAGATAGCGGCACTAGTTGCCGAAAATATTTCTGCAGTGACCGTCGGGTAGGCAGCAAGGCGGCGCTGTTCTAGAATTTGGTTCGTCCATGAGCTCATCTGTTGCCGAGAGGCACTTCGGGTCACCAGCTTCTCATTTGCGGTCGGTCGCCGTTCTTGAGGGTTTCTCTTACCTCTTGCTACTGTTCGTCGCCATGCCGCTCAAGTATCTAGGTGACATGCCGCTCGCGGTGAGTGTCGTCGGATCGATCCACGGTGCGCTTTTCGTTTGGCTCGGTATGCTTGTCGTCGGCGGACTGACACGTCGGGGTCGGCCCATGAGTTGGAGCGTCAGAATTATGGTTGCTGCGTTGTTACCCTTTGGAATGTTCGTAATTGATCGCAGGCTTAAGGCGGAAGTGCATGCCGAGGGAAGCCAAACGGTCAGCGGCGGCTAGGATGTATGAAGCTGCTACTTTTCTCAATCACATTACGGTTTTGCGATGTGCCAGTAGATACCTGCTCCGCCCGCGGCGTTACCGATAGCTGCCAGTTGGGCGACGCGGTCGAGAGCCTCTGCGCGCCCCGCCGGGTCAGTGAACTCGTAGGTGGCGTGTCCGCGGTTCTGGCCGGGCGCCGTGTCACCAGTATGGGTATAGAGCGCAAACCCCTTGTAGGCCCACTGGTCGGTACCGTCCCGGCGTCTGATGACCTCCCAGAAACCGGTTGAACGTGCTCCCGCCGGTGCACGGAACGGCTGCCAGGTCGCTAGGCAACCGTCGTCTGAACAGGCTTCGCCACCGAGCCTCTTCCCCCGGAAGTAAGCAACCGTGAAGCTGTCGCGCAGGTTACGCCCACCCCAGTATTTCTCGAAGGCCGAGCCGACGTAGAGGGTCATGTCATGGAGTGACAGGACGTCACCGTAGCCCGACAGGGTAGTGACGGTTACGTCGGAGGGCCGGAAGTTTTCTGAGAGTGCAGCGACCTGCCATCGGTCGTCGAGTGCCTGTCCTCGGACATCTCCTGGAAGCAAATCGTCCTCGAAGCGGTAAAGGGCTCGTCCGGAGTACGCCCATTGGCGGGAGCCATCCGGTTGGGTGATCGCTGAAAACTTGCCGACATCACTGGCCAGTGCAGGGGCTATCAGGGGAAGCCACGGATTGTTACACTCGTGTTCCGCGCATATCTGACCGTCATCTGGGTCACCGCCGTTGAACGTGTATAGCGTGTGGCCCTCGAAGTCGGTGAAGACGACCGCCTGTGCCGATGCGATCAGACGCACCTCGATGCCGGCCGGCAGTGATATTGAAGCTGCCGGTTCAAACCGAGCGACGTCCCACCCGACGGGTGGGAACAACGATCCGGCCCCTGCTACAAATTCCGCCGAGTTCAGCGTCATCGTTTCCCGGAGACCGACGTTGGTGGCGACTTCTCCAGGGTCCCGCTCCTGCGACCAGAGATAGAGTGGATGTGACTGATATGCCCACTGGAGCGTTCCCTCCGGCCGTTGCAGCACCGACCAGTCACCAAACGGTGTTGCTTCTGGGTCGGCGACGAGCGGCGGAAACTCGACTGCACACTCGGCATCGCATTTCGACACGCCTGGTGAGTCGGTCTGAGAACGAAAGATCGTTCGCCCCTCGGCGTCTCCTAATCGGGTCCAGAGAAATAGGTCCGATGATTTGTCCAGTTCGCGTACCACATCTACCAAGGTAACGCCCGGTGGTGTTGTCGGTGGTAGAGGACCGTTTTGAGCTGACACGTTTGGTGGGGCCGTAAGAGTTATCAACGCCACAAACGAGAAACAGAACGGCGTGACAAAAGATTGAAGATACATAGTCTGACCTCTGACTTTGTTCGCAGGCTTACGCCAGCAGGTGACTGAACGGTTTCGATACGTTGTTCGACTCGGTACCCCAACTTCCACTGCCGACGCCAAACGCTTGTTGTACGGTAAACCCGACTCGTGTGGCTGCATCGCCTTCTGCGGCGACATGGTAGCCCGTGTTGAGTCGACCACCACCGCTTCCCGCGGTCAGCACCGGGAGTCTCTTCATCGAATGCATCCGGGCCTCGCCGTGATCAGTGAACCCAAAGACCACAATGCGGTCGAGCAATGTGTTGTCCCCCTCGCGTATCCCATCCAACTCCTGCACCAGCTCCGCAAAAAAGGCCATGCACTGTTCGCCGAGCCACTTGCACTTGGGCTGATACCCGAGTGTGGGGTCGACCGGCTCTTCATGGGTCAGCGAGTGATAACCACTCGGTTCTCCCGGCGTGCGCAGTCGCGAGAATGCGGAACCGAGGCTCAAATTGAAGACCCTGGTCTGTCCGCACGACAGGGCATGTACGATGAGTCGGGCAAATTGCCGGTGTGTGTTTTCGACTTGGGAAACAAGTGGACCGAGGTCGTCCGACGTCGGCTCGGGTACCGTACACGCTGGCAGCGGGGTCGGTCGGTCGAGTTCGAACGACAGTTTTTGCTCGAGATCGCGCACGGATGAGAAATATCCGTCCAGACGAATCCGATCCGACGGCGAGACAGAACGTAGGAGTGCTTTTCTTTGGTCTGACACGGCCGATAACACGCTGTGCCGAACCATTGCCGTCGTGTCAGGTGTGAAGTCCGCTAAATTTGGGTCGGTGAATCCGTCGCCGAAGATACGGGTGTAGAGGGCGAGCGGTGATGTCTCCGACGGATTCAGCCCACTGGAGTCCCTTGCGCTCCAGCCAGTGCGACTGTCACCATCGCAGGTTGCTTCGATCGAACGAAATCTCGTGCCTCGGCCGACCTGCTCACCGATGATGGTATCGATGCTCGTGGAATAGTCACTACCGTTCTTAGACACGCGACCGGTGGCCTGTCCTTGGGCTCCAGAATAGTGGTTTTGGTTCACCTTGCCGTCGAGAAAGACCTGCATGCCGCTGTAGATATTGAGCTTGTCCTTGATGGGTTCTAGGGCTGAGAGATGATCAGGAAGCTGATAATTTCGGCCAGTGGTAGTTGGTTCCCACAGATTTGGAGTGAGCCCGAGGCCCCAGAACCAAGTACCGAAACAGCGAGGCAGGGGCGCACCCGCAGCGTAGGCTGTGCCGTTCGTGTTCAGGAAACACTCGAGCATAGGGAGTCCGACCGTTACGGCCGTACCGCCCACTAATCCTCGGAGTACGGTGCGGCGGCTGATCTTGTTCACACTCATCTGGCTCTCCTTTTCCTTCCTCGCCTCGTCAGTCGAACACGTTGGTGTAGAAATCCTCGTTGCGCGCGATACGGCGCATGAGATCCCGCCACGTCACTTCGGTATCCATGAGCTCCGCCCCTGTATTGAACAGCCAACTGAGCTCCCTGGTGCTTGGCATTCTCGCTGTACCGTAGGAGAAGGCACGGTTAACGAGGCACGATGTGACGGCGGGATCGTTTCTGAGAATCGGCACGAGTTCGACGACATCGGCGTAGGGCTGTCGTCGGAACGTGCCGCTGGTATCGATTGGTGCGCCGTTCTCGGTGGTTCGGTAGACGCCGGAGGTGTCAAAGACTTCAAGCGTGAGTCCAATGGGATCGGTCATCCGATGGCACGCCGCGCACGTCGGATTCTCACGGTGTTCTGTGAGACGTTGCCGAACAGTTCTAAAGGCTGGGTCACTCGCGTCTTGGACGAGACTGAAATCCACGTCTCCTGGCGGTGGTGGCACTCGTTGACAGAGGATGTTCTCGCGAACCGCTTTCCCTCGTAACGTTGGGGATGTGGTACCTGGATGCGAGTGCAGAGACAGAAAACTTACATGCGTAAGCAGACCGACGTGTGGGTCACCCTCGGGAAATCGATAGGGCACCCACGGTACGGCACCTCCCAGTTCTTGTGACCGCGGCAGTGGCACGCCGTACACAGCCGCAAGTGCTGGGGTGAGAAAGGTGTCGCGGGTTACAAACAGGTCTCGGTAGTCGGCGTTCTTGTCGAGTAGGTGCTGTACGAGTGTTCGCAAGGTCTGTTCACGCGCGTCGTCCGCCACGTTTTTTGTGAACTTCGGATATAGGCTCGCGTCTACCGACAGCGTTGCGAATCCGTCGAATCCGAGCATGTCGGAGAAAAACGCCCGCAGTCCATCTGCGCTGCGACGCGACGAGAGCAGCCGATCGATTTGTTGTTGAAGTCCCGCGTCGGAGTCGAGTGCTCCTGATTCTGCGGCTGCCAAAAGTTCTGCGTCCGGCGTAGTGTTCCACAGAAAGAAACTGAGGCGAGACGCCCGTGAATACGCGTCCAGTCGCTGCGTGTCAGGTTGCGATGGGTCTGGCTCGGTGCGTTCGACGCGGAAGAGAAAGTCAGGTGCCACAAGCATTCCGACGAGCGCCGCACCCAGGCCGTCGTAGAAGTCCCCGAGGGTCTCTGTCGCCGATCCAGCCATACTGACGTACGATTGAACTTCTGCGTTGGTTGCAGGCCGTCGAAACAGGAAGAGGCCTGCCCGGTCAATGAACTGGCTTGCGCACTCTGGGTCCGGGGCTGTCTCCGTCTGCGGTTTACACGGAATGAGCGTCGCCCTATGCCGACGGTCGGTGACCTGAGTGGCCACCTGACGAGCCAGCGATTCATACCGTTCAAGCGCGGCTGCGCTTAGGGTCAGCTTTCTGGAGCCCAACGCCAGCAACCCGTTCTCTCTCATCCCTGGATCGACAATCCCACCATCTATTTTTATGCTCTTGCCGAAAATGTCGTGGACACTGTGTTCGTATTGTGCCGTCGTTAGGCGTACAAGCGCACTCTCTTGCGCAGTTGTGTTCGGCACGGATGCACCAAGAACCAGATACGCACACAGCGCAGCCACTGTGTGAGTTCCACGCACGTCTCTGTTTATGCTGTGTGGAGTCATGGCGTCGTTAATCGGCTTGCCGCTGGTCCACTGAACTTTGGACCGTTACCAACAGACTTACCGGTGACCTCTCCCGACGTGGTTACGTGGAATGCCGGAACTGCCTCTAGCCAGTACGCGGCTGAGATTTCGGTATTTTCGCCTGTCATTATGTCTGGACCGCCGTCAGCCAGACGCTTCATCGCATAGTAGACGCCGGGGAGGTCGACTTGACCATCACTCTCTCCCCGAATCGCAAGATAGTGGTAGTAGTCTCTCCAGGGTTGGTATCCACCGAGGATGCCTCTCAGGCTGCCGTCCGGATCCATCTGGAGTCGCAGCTGGGTCTGGCTGAAGCGGAGCACCGCATAAAACTGCGATTCACCCTGGAGTGAGAAGTCCCCGGGTTCAATCGTTAAGACTTGATTCTTGATCGTGCCCTTGAACACGTTGTGTGACCGCGGGTCAGGATCGATGACGAAGGTTGCACCGGACATGACGCCTCCATAGGCGTCTCTCAGCAGAACGTTGAACGACCGGTCGAATGTCACCGTGACGTCGCCGTCCCGGTCGAGGTTCTCTCCTGATACCGACATCAACCAGGCGGGCATCGAGTCGATGGCTGTGTCCCAGACGATACTCTCGTTGTATGGCACGACGGGTCGGCGGATACGGTAGACGTCGAAGCAACCGAGTACTCGCCACATGTGGTTGTCGACGCCCAGCTCGTGAGAGTCCGGATCCTCAAAGTCATCTGGACTTACCTGGCCGTCGAGATCAAAGCCATATGCAAATCGTCCCTGCGCAGTTTCGACGACCGGGTCGGCCAAGAGGGCAGGAACGTTACCGGGACTCACCGGCTGTCCGTTCCATGGTTGACCTCCTGCTGGAGCAGAGCTGCCGTAGAGTTTCGTAATGTCAACACGGGTTCCATTGTCGTCGACGCCACCGTTGCCGATAATTCTCAGCGCCTCGTCGTTATCAAAACCCGCGTCGACAAGTCGACGTGTACGGATATCGACCGGCCCGCCATTGCCTCCTGCTGGGCACGTATCCGTGTTGGCGTGGGTGGCCGTGTGAATCATGGAGATCACGTAGCCGCGTGTCTCAGCGGTTGCGGAGGGTGAGGTGCCTGCCACGCTGAGGACGACGATGCCCGCACAGATTAGTGGACCTCGAAGAGGCCTCTCAATGGTGGCCATTTCGTAGCGAGTATGCCTGTTGGGTAGAGGGTCGTCAAGATGGAACGGACCACGGTGATGACTCGTACGGACCTAGCGTGAAGGGTCTGATTTATGGAGGATTAGTTCGGGTTTGGCGCTCCCGCGGATAGTAGGGTCCTGTCAGCGCCTGTTAATCGAGAACGAGGTTGTTGGTCGCTGTGGAGTTATCAATCAGGCCAGATGCTGTTCTTATCTGAAAGCTTTTTGTATAGCCGACCACTACATTCCACGATGCGGCTACTCTTCCATTCGAACCATCGGTCCTATCATGGGCAAAAACGGCGACTTGGGCGCCGTTGTCTGGCAGAGGATCCCGAAGAAGAAAACGGTTGTTCGTGACGGTGAGAGTGCCACGGGAAGCAACTCCACGCTCAATATTTGTGAAACAGTTTTCTACAACTGAGACGTCAGAGTTTTGATTGCCCCACACTCCAATCGTA
>CAZDQD010000024.1:0-24613 GCA_964507425.1 uncultured Vicinamibacteraceae bacterium | reverse complement strand
TCGCACTCCTCCTATTCTTGAACTCGCCTGTCGGCAGACCTACCACCTTAAACTGGCGCTAGTGATGCCCGTCGTCTCCGGCATCGCCTCCACCAATGGCATACGCCGCCAACCCGTCCTGCAGCTGAACGATGATGTACTGCTTGTCTTCGTGCATCCAACTCGACATCCCGTAACGCGTTACGCCAGGAATTTCTACAGCACCTATTCGTTCGCCAGTTTGCTTATCGATACCAAATAACTGCGGTGTGTTATCACTAGTCCGCCCGCCAGCGACGAGCAGCGTCGGTGTCACCACCATTGCGGTACCACCCGCTCGCCCACGATTGATTTCCACATTATCGACGCCTTGAAGAAGCGGATGGTTCCGAATCATGTCCTGCTCATCCTGGGACGCATCTCCGTTCGGAATGACCCAAAGATGCTCGCCGGTATTCATATCAATCGCGGTAATCCGACCGAGTGGCCCCTTCCAGATCGGCAGACCGTCGATTGTTTGTTCCGGCCCTCCGGCCACACTGGTAGCCACCGCAGCATAATCAGAATGCGTCACACCCGACTGTTCACGCTCATCGAGTGGCGAGTCAATCGCCGGCATGATCTGCAACCGAAAACATCCGCTGCCCGAGGTGACGAACATGACACCCGTTACCGGATCTGCCACCGGAGGACCGGTAATATTCGTCCCGCCCCCACCACCTGGACAGTTCCACGCTGGTCCCGCTGGATCATTAATTGTCCGAGGTGGGTTAAACAGCACGTTAAACAGATCATTGTCTACCGCCACCTGCCGAGCTTTTTCAAATATCTCGGGTGTGTAATCAATTAAGTGCTCTTCCGTCCGTCCCTGCAAATCAAATGGTGCGGGCCAGGTCGGAAACGGCTGTGTGGCTGAAAGCAATTCACCCGGCACGTTGGACGGAGGGACCGGTCGCTCTTCAATCGGCCAAATCGGTTCGCCCGTTTCTCGGTTCAACGCGTACACCCACGATTGTTTCGTCGCTTGGAAGATCCCCTTTATGACCCGCCCATCAACCGTGACATCCATAAGAATCGGCGCTGTTGGCGTGTCGTAGTTCCACACATCATGACGCACCATTTGGTAGTGCCATCGCCGCTCACCCGTCTCAGCATCAAGCGCAATCAAACTCGCGGCGAAGAGGTTATCACCAGGCCGATGCCCACCGTAATAATCGATCGTCGCACTGTTAGTCGGAATGTAAACGAGCCCAAGTTCAGGGTCCGCAGACATCGGGGCCCAGGAGGAAACGTCGCCCGTCCATTCCCACGCATCGTTCTCCCAGGTCTCGTGACCATATTCGCCTGGTCGCGGTATGACATGAAATTTCCATTTAAACTCACCGGTGCGGGCATCATAGCCAAGGATGTCACCGGGAACGTTCTCAACTCGTGTCTGGAGATAACCTTGCTCGGCTGAATTACCAACGACGACCGTATCGTTCACCACAATCGGCGGCGATGAACTGGTGATGTATCCAATTTCTATGGGGATACCCGAATTTGCGTCATAGGGTCGGTCCATACTGGTCCACGGCCCCCAATCCGCGATCAAATCCTCCACCAGGTCAACCGAACCAGTCTCATTGAAACCCGCTATCGGGATCGGTTGCCCCCAATTTTCGAGCGGTCGACCAGTCTCGGCATCAAGTGCGTGCAAAAAGAACCCCGGACTTGTAATGAACACGACGCCACGGCCATCAATCTTCGTGTACGCGATGCCCTTCCCGTACCCTTTCCGCATTGAGTATTCATAACGCGGTGTGTTTGGTTCGGTAAAACTCCAAAGCAGTTCTCCTGTCGCCGGGTCCAGTGCAACGACATGCCGACGGTTTCCGCTAACGGTAATCAGTTTCCCGTCAACATAAGTCGGTGTGGCTCGCGACGTGCTCGGGCCAAAACTTCCCGCATCCCATCGCCACGCAAGGTCTAGTTCCGAAAAATTGTCAGCCGTAATCTGGTCGGCCGGCGTATAGCGCGTGTGCCAGGCATCGCCTCCGAGATACGTCCACTGCGCATTTTCTGTACCAGTGCCCTGTGCCATCACCATTGTCGCTGCCCACAGTCCACAACCCAACACTCCAACGAGCGCACGGCTGACGGACAGTGACCGACTAGTACCGCGTCTTTCGCCCCTCATTCTGATTCCTCCTGGCATTCTGACCCCGCTTCTCAAGCAGGTGTGCATGTCAAAGCGGGCTCGCAATCCATTCTACAGTGCGTCTATCTTTTTGAGCCACCTCACACCGTGTTTCCGAACCGTTATACTTGCATGCACATTCGTAACACTGACAGTTACAAGACCACATTCAAAAGGAAATCCCAATGAGTTCATGTCGACTCTGGCCAGCATTTACTATCGCTTTCATTACGTTGGGAACTTCGTTCGCGAACGCCCAATCACCAGAGCCCTCCGGATCGCATACATCTAATGCCTGGCAGATTTGGGCCTATTCGACGGCCGCACCATCATTCATTGCTGCCGACGCCACGATCATCGACGGTGCGAACAACGTGCTCCGAGAAGGTTCGAATGGCTGGACATGTCTACCCGCGAATCCCCGCGGGATGGCGAACCCTGAGAGCGGATGGAACGATGCCCACGAAGCGATGCCCTTGTGTGGCGACGAGGAGGGTTTTAAATGGGTAGGCGCGTATCTGAACGGAGAGACACCAGAACTTGACCGTGACACCTTTATCTGGATGCTCCACGGTGACATGGGTGAAGACAACACCACACCACTCGTCATGAGCCAGGCTGAAGCCCAAGACCCGTCGGAGTGGATCGAGTCCGGGCCCCACCTCATGTTGATGCCGGCGGACCGCTCGAGTCTCGATAGCTTTCCCAGTGACTTTATGGCCGGCGACCCGTACGTGATGTTTAGAGGAACCGACTACGTTCACCTGATGATCCCCATGGAGGATTACTACCAGTACCAACGGTAATCCCACTAGACAGCACCACTACATCGTCGGCAAAGGTCGCACATCGAAAACGTCTAACGGTCACCGTCTGTTAGAACGGTTATCGCTATCTGGTTCTCCTAGGTTCGGACGTTCACGTAATTCCCTCGGATCTCATCGCGCATGCATCGACGTGCCGGACCCATGCGAATTGTTTTAAGCTAGATCAAGGCAAACGCCTACCGTCTCGACGTTTTTATCGGCATCCCTGATGTATCGTTTTTGGACCGTCTCTGTGCTTCGCTACGTCGCGTTATTTTTCATGGCTGCCGTGCTCGCGGCAGCCTACTTCTACCCCGGTGGAAACATCCACGACCCGGCGCAGCCAGGATATTCCATTACACACAACTTTTTAAGCGACCTCGGCGCCTATGAATCCCATTCCGGCGCCACGAACTTTGTCTCGGCATTTCTCTTCAACGTCGCAATGTTCCTATTTATTGGAGTAGGTGTCGGATTCTGCTTCGTGCCTCGACTCTTTAAAAACGATGCGCTCAACTACAAACTGGCACTCATTGGCTCTGGGTTCTTTTTTATCGGCACCGCTTTCTTTGCCGGCGTAGGCCTCACGCCACATGACCTGTACTGGAATCTGCATATCTTTTTCGCACTAAACGCGTTTCGATTTTTAGTGCCTGGCGCTCTTGCCTATGCCATCGTTCTAATTAGAAGCCCAGTCAATAATCGGTACGCTTTTGTGACGTTGTTCTACCTCGTCTCCACGCTTACCTACGTCATCTACCAACTGCTCGATGGAAGTCCGAGAGACAGTTTGGAAGAGCTGGGTCGACAAGCCACTATTCAGAAGCTTATTGCTGTAATTAGCGTGTCCACAATTTTTTCACTCAGTTTCGCATTTGCCCAACAACTGCGAAATCTAAAACTACGTTAAGGCGAGGACAATATGATGAAATACATAGTTCCAGCGTTGCTAATTGCCATTATGTCGGCACCGCTGACCGCACAAGATGCGCCGCGAGCAACAGACGTCACGTCTGCCGACATCCAAGCATTCATCAACGCGTTGCCACGCGATCGCGTCAGTGATCGACCAATTCGAGTCGTCGATGTCACGGGAGACTATCGTGTTGGCGTCTACGGGGTGTTTCGACCGAAGGATTACCCAGGTGGCGCCAACTTGCATGAGGTGAATACGACCGAGATCTATTACATGGTTGAAGGCGTCGCCACACTGGTGACAGGCGGAACTCTCGCCGAACCAACATCGACCCCAAACGGCACAAGCGTTCGTGGCAACGGTATAGACGGCGGAATCTCACGACGCATCACAAAAGGGGACGTCGTCATCATTCCCGGGCACACGCCACATTGGTGGAGCGAGCTTGAAACTGATATCGAGTATTTGATCTTCCGACCGGATCCTGACAACCGACTAACATTGAAATAACGGTAACGCACCGCCCCAAGTAACAGGCGATTACCGTTCTTCCGAACGGGCACCGCTGAGCATGTTGACAATCGCGGTCGAGTTACCTTCGTGGCACGCGTACTCAAACATCGTGTACTCGTCATTACGCGTGAGGCCGATTCCCGCCGTCCATGGCGTAACCCACGTAGCTGGATCATTCACAACCGCTTCGTAATCAAGCGCGTTCCTACCTACGGGGGTGAAGCGTTCAGTGACCGTTAGCTGATCACTGTGAGCATGCCCCCTGATCGCACTCTTTCCCGTAAAGTCTTTCGTCTCAACCACAAGCGTGTCGCCTTCCCACCGCCCGTGAGAATTTCCCATCCAATGCCGGAGGCCGGCTTGGCTGGCACGACCTTCATGCAGCGGTATCACCCGGACGTCATGAATCATCTCGTAGCGAATAATTACGTAACCTGGCACCTGCAGTATCTGGTAGGCATTGTTGTAGAGCGATGGAAACGTCGAACCTGGCACACCCCGTGTGATACAGCGAACCCACGGGTCCATGTACGCATACGAATCCATCACCTTCGGACAAATTCCGTCTATCCGCGCATTGCCCTCTTCAGTCAATGCCGGCAGCCTGCCGTTTGCTGGCTCGGCAATCAGGCTTGGTCTCACCGACTGCACATCCGTGGATGTTTCAAACCAATGTTCTGGTGGTCCGACACCCGCCGCCTCTGCTTGGGGCAATGGTGCACTTGAGGAAACACACGTACCCGTTCCACCCAACAACCGCGCAGCCCTTACCCCTGGTGGCGGGGGCGCTTCCAGGCTAAATCCTTCTCCGAGATCAAAATTTGTCCAGATGCCTTGGAGATCCGGGTCACCCCACGGTGTGGTCTGTTGTTGCGCGGCAGCATGAAATGGTACCGCCACTACGGACACGACAATCCACGTCATCACACACTGCTTGAACCGACAACTACACACCATTCCCACCTCCTTGCAAATCACACCGCACACAACAATTTGCACTCGGTACCAGTCTGACGTGCGGACCAGCATCAAGACGATCGATCCAATTGTGTATCGACTTCGCTTGTCTGTAAATGATTCGTTGGTTACACCTACGTTTTCAATGTACAGATAAGTGTTTTCTCCTCCGTTAAATGGATCCATCTGTGTTTAAGAACCGCTTGCCCAGCTCAAGGTAGAATCCCTCGTCACCTCGAATGCCAACTCACTCATTTAGCAGCAGCATAGCGTCACTCTCGTTACTCTTCCTCCTGTCTGTCAGCGGGATTTCTGCCCAAACAGGCCGCGAATCACAGCAGGCTTCCGAAGCACCAGCACAGCAAAAGGCTATCCGCGCGACTCTCGCCGATATCACGCCCGTTATGGACGGCACAGTCGTCGGTGACCCTGCATGGGCAACAGCTTCAATCGCTACCGGCTTTCAACAGAGTGCTCCTGACGAAGGAGAACCCGCGACTGAGCGGACTGAGATTCGAGTCATTTATACGGCTGACACCCTGTATTTCGGCATCGTCTGTTTTGACCGCGACCCCGCATCGATCATCGTGAGCGATAGCAGTCGGGATTCATCGATGAACGATGCTGATAGTTTCCAGATCATCATTGACACATTTCAAGACCAACAAAACGGGTTCATTTTTGGAACAACGCCCGCAGCGCAAGAATATGATGGCCAGGTAGTGAATGAAGGAGGCAGCCGGAGTTTATTCGGTGGCGGCGGGGGTGGCGGATTTTCGCGTGGCAGCGGAGGTGGTTTTAACCTTAACTGGGATGGAGCCTGGCAAGTGACCGCCACCGTCTCCGAGATCGGCTGGAGCGCCGAATTTGCTATCCCGTTCCGAACGATTCGATATCCCGAGCGTACGGACCAACTCTGGGGCATCAATTTTCAACGAAACATTCGTCGCCGAAACGAGACCGCCTATTGGAGTCCGCTACCACGTCAGTACAACCTGTACCGCGTATCCATGGCAGGCGAACTGTCTGGGCTGGTCACCCCAGTTGGCCGTTCAAGTAATCTCCAGGTCACCCCCTATGTCGTCGGCGAGGCCCTCGCTCGAACCAACGACACTTCCCGTCGCGTCGTAGCCACAGGCGATTTTGGTGCCGACCTTAAATACAGCGTCACCTCTGGCCTGACGTTGGATGGAACGTACAACACTGACTTTGCGCAGGTCGAGGTCGACGACCAACAGATCAACCTCGACCGGTTCAACCTCTTCTTTCCAGAGAAGCGTCCATTTTTTCTCGAAAACGCAGGCGCGTTCACCGTCGCGAACGACGGACCCGCAAGCGGCCGTAATCTTGGGCAGACTGACCTCTTCTTCAGCCGTCGGATCGGCATAAGTGACACTGGCCAACAAATCCCGATCCTTGCTGGCTCCCGTCTATCCGGCAAAATCACAGACGGTATTACCGTCGGCCTGCTGAACATGCAGACCGACGACATTGACGGTAACGTCCCCGCCAACAATTTCACTGTCGCGCGCGCGCGGCAAGACCTACCCAATCGATCAAGTATTGGCGGACTGTTTGTGAACAAAATCGCCACGGGAACACGCGCACGTCCCAATGACTACAACCGCACCTATGCCGTTGACGGTCGTGTCGGACTTGGGCAGAACGGCATGGTGCAAGGCTTCTTCGGCCGAACCGATACACCTGGCCGCAACGGACGCGACCATGCCGTCAGCGTGTCTGGCAACTATACGTCCGAGTCCTGGCGCTTCATTTCCGGCTATCAAGAAAATGGAGAAGACTTCAACCCAGAGGTGGGATTCCTGCGACGCACTGGAGGCTTTCGGAAATTTGATTTTGGCGTGAGTAACACATCCCGCCCGGACGGATTCCTCAAATTTCAAGAGTTCACGCCACACATGAGCTTTACACGTTTCTGGAATTTCGATGGCGTGATGGAAACCTCCTTCATGCACGCCCATATGGAAGGTGAGTTCGAAGACAGTTCCTCCGCGGGTGCGTGGTACGACGCTAAGAGCGAGCAAGTCTTTCGAAACTTCAAAGTCTCCGGCATCATAGTGCCGGCGGGGCGGTATGACTTTGGCGAAACCAATTATCAGTTCCGCTACAACCGATCAGCGCCCATCAGTATGGGAATCAGTGCCAAGGTTGGAGGATTTTTTGGTGGAACGATTATGAACTGGCGGCCAACGCTTCGGGCTCGCTATGGAGAAACCCTCAATCTGTCCCTCAGCTATAGTCGTAACGACATCAACCTTCCCAACGGAAGCACGATCACCAATCTCACCAGTCTACGGGCCGCCTACAATTTCTCGCCCCGAATCTTCGTCCAGGCACTACTCCAACATAACGATAGCGCGAACCTCTGGTCTTCTAATGTTCGCTTCGGCTGGCTCCAAGACGCCAACACCGGCTTGTTTCTCGTCTATAACGAAATCGAAGGCATCAGTGATTACGTTGTCATGGGAGCGGGTCGAAGTCTGATTCTTAAGTTCAGTTATCTCTTTGACGTCCTTGATTGAGGACGCTGCGACCAGTGAAACCAGCAAAAACTCCGTTAGTCGGTCCTCTCTTCGCCGTCATCGTTACTGTCGTCTAGAATCTTCCACACATGCCCACGCTATTTGATGAACTCGAGATCGGCCCTGTCACGTTATCTAATCGCATCATGCTCTCACCCATGTGCCAATACAGCGCACAGGACGGGGTCCCAGACGACTGGCATTTGGCTCATCTGCTGCAATTAGCCATTGGCGGCATGGGGTTGGTTATGACAGAAGCCACTCACGTCAGTCGACAGGGCCGCATCTCACCACACTGCCTCGGCCTCTACTCTGATACCTGCGAGACGAGCCTTACCCGTATCATCAGAGCAATCCGGCGCCAACGTGATTGTCCCATCGGCATTCAACTGGCACATGCTGGCCGCAAAGGTGCAAGCCACCGCCCATGGGACGGCGGTGGTCCGCTGCCACCACAGCAGACGTGGCAGACCGTTGCACCATCCGCCATTCCGCATGACGCCGGATGGCAAACCCCACAAGCGTTAGACACACACGGCCTTGCCGCCGTGAAAAACGAGTTCGTGACAGCAACCCAACGTGCGGATCGCATCGGTTTTGATGTCATCGAACTGCACGCTGCCCACGGTTACCTACTGCACGAATTCCTTTCACCCCATGCAAACCAACGAACGGATGAATACGGCGGGACCGCTGAAGCACGGCGCCGATACCCATTGGAGGTGTTTGACGCAGTACGGCACGTCTGGCCCTCAACCAAGGCCCTTGGACTGCGGGTCAGTGCTACCGACTACATTCCCAGCGGGATCACGACACAAGAAGTCATTGAGTTTGTGGCAGCGGCCCGTGATCGTGGTTGCGATTTTGTCGATGTGTCCGGCGGTGGTGTCGCGGCCGAACAACAAATCGACCTCCGTCCAGGCTACCAAGTGGACTACGCCACCGAACTTAAAACGACCGTGGGGTTGCCGACGTTCACCGTTGGATTGGTCACGAGTCCAACACAAGCAAATGAAATCATCACAAGCGGTCGCGCTGACGGGGTCGCTCTCGCCCGAGCGTTTCTGCGGAATCCCCGTTGGGTCTGGGACGCTGCCGACGAACTGGGCGCTGACGTATATTGCCCACCACAATACGAACGTGGACGGTCGCCCCGTTTCATTGCCGGTGTCGCCCGCCCACCGCTGACTCGCGAGTAACGAGTTCGAGGCGCAGCGTCACAAAAACAAACCTTCAGTCAACGCGCGCCCGTCGGGTCATCTTCCCTAACGACGTATTACAGTATTGGGCCTCATGACGTCACCAGAAACGTGGCTACTCGGTCCACTTGACGGTTTCTCCAACACGCTAATGCCCGTTGCGCATTCGCTAACGCAAGCAAAACGAGAACTAGCAACTCTCCAAGCCGTACTCACCGACAAACTCTGCACTACAAAGCCTGGTGAGGCGGCGTCCATCGGATTTCATCTCGCCCACATTGATGGCAGCTTGGATCGATTGTTTTGTTACGCACGGGGCGACCAACTAAACAGCTCTCAACTGTGGTTTCTGCATCAAGAAGCGCAGTTTGGCACAGAGCGGACCAAGGAAGAACTCCTGACCAATGCCTTGGAAAGAATCGATCGCAGTCTAGAAGAACTCCGACGCATCCCTGACAGTTGCCTCTACGACACACGAAAGGTTGGCCGAAAAGAGTTGCCAGCGCCCGTACTCGGCCTGGTATTTCACGCGGCCGAACACACAACGATGCACATCGCGCAGATTCGCACGACATTAAAACTCATCGAGAAAGGAGATACGTCATCTTGATGGCCAGCTGTCGGTTCTGCACCCACGGGATCCGTCCGGCATGGCGCAACGTAGGATCGAGACCTAAGAAGTCATCTGTCCGAAGCTCGTCGTAGGCAATATAAATGTCACTACCAGGCTTATAGATCCAATTAAATCGCATGCTCGTACTGACAGATTGTGTCGTCGAGTTATATTGGATCAACGATCGCAGCGTAATCTCTGGTGACAATGCTAGGTCAATAGTCGTCGACGCAAGGTCCGCAATGAACGCGCCTCCGGGCAACGTTACATCGCTACGTCGAAAGCTTGCCTGTGCTGCGATACGGCTTGTCGCTCTCCAATTGACACCCCCACCCCAGTCAACTCGGCGCCCCCCAAAAAAGCCTTGCGGTGAATAGCTCGTATTGACCGACACGCGTTGTGAAGGGTCGCTTCGATAAAACACACTGGGACTCCAAAACCGATACGTGCCGGCAGGAATCGTCACATCTTTCGTAATTTGGAACGGAACATCCAGTTGTTCAAACTCTTTGTTGGTAATCAACGTGAGGTTGGAACCGTCCTCAAATTGAAATCCAATCATGTGATGCACTCGCCGAGTCAGAAGACGGTTCCATTGGTCTGTCGTGTATTCGACATTCATCATCGGGTCCATCGACCGGATGCCCCACCGACCCGGACGCGGGTTCCATTGTCCATGGAGTTTGGACCGGCGAATGCCAATGCGGGGGATAAATCCAACCTCCGCATTGAAATTGTCCTGTATGTCGGTGTACTCGCTATAGATTCGTGCAGAGGGGCTCAGCCACATCACCATCATGTGTCCCATCATGTCGTTCTGAGTCATATTCGGAGTTTCACTCTTCGCAACGAAACCCGTAATCGACAGAAATGGATGGGGCGTAAGCGACGTATCAACGGCAAACGTTCGGTTAAAGTGACTGCCACCAATAGCCTCTTTGTTGATCACGATACCGCCAATTTTTGAGCGCGCAAAAATGTCGCGACTGTAGCGACCGACAAAAAAGTTTTCACCAGATCTGGACCCAACGCTTTGGGTCTGAATGTTCATCACGGCAATATTGTTCCGCTCGACTTTTCCAGTTAATCGTGTCCCACCAAGGATCGGAACAGGCTGTCCATCAACCAGGCCGATCCGACGGGTGAAGAATAGGTCAGCCACACGCCCAAACGCCTGCTGCGACTTGACGCTGAACATACCCGCATTTTCGAGAAAGAAATCACGTTTTTCTGGAAAAAACAGAGGAAAACGAGTGAGATTAACTTGCTGTTCGTCTACCTCGCCCTGCGCAAAATCGGTGTTCAATGTGACATCAAGATTGAGTCCGGGAGCAACACCATATTTCACATCGAGACCGACGTCATTGAAACCCGACCCGTCAAATGCCGCTGCTGTGTTTCGGTCCTGCCGCCCTGCCCCCAGCACATACGGCGTGACACGGAGGTCCATGCCGCGGTCTACGCCTGACAGGCCGGTCATCGTCCCGGCCAAACTGACACGTGTCAGGTCATACCCTTTCGGAATCGGCGCCCAATAGGCTTGCTCATTCTTACGCCGAATGTTTCGCATGAAATTAAGTCCCCATATTTGCCGATCCGTTTCCGGAAAACGCATCGTCACCATTGGAATTTCTATTTCCGCGATCCACCCTTGGTCCGTCTGCTGCGTAGCAACATTCCACACGCCATCCCAATCAATATTGATATTTGAATTGCTGGAATTAAAACTACTCGTGCTATAGCTACCCTCTCCCTCTTCCGCAATTTGCTGTTCGAGTTTGGCGCCCAAAGGACTCGTAACAAACATATAACCGGAACGTGAATCATTGAACGTATCCAGAATGATCTGGAAATTATCTTCATCCAATAACTGCCTGGAATCTCGACGCATTTCAGTCGCAATAACTCCACCGTCTTCGGAATCATATGCCTCCATGCCGATATACAAAGCTTCTGCGTCGTACATGATCCGAACGACAGTCCGCTCGGTAGCTGGTTCCCCTTCCGATGGCTCTTGCTGCACAAACTCGTCGATAACTGCTGCACTTTCCCACTCCGGTTCATCCAGAACGCCATCTAGACGCGGCGGTTGCGCGGTGCGGGTCGGTGTCACCATGTAGCGTTCACCCGCGAGTGCCGAGGCTCGATCTTGAGCAATGGTCGCATCGACGGTAGCCTGCGGTGTCTGAACAGGCGGTGCTTCCGATGGTACGCGACCTTCTGTCGGTTCAGGCCGTGTCAACGTCACAAGCTGGTCTCCGGTACGAACAGACGTTAGAGCCTGTCGTATACGCGCAGCCAGTTCGTCCTGTAAGAGAAACAACCCCGAAACGTCCCCACTCACAACCACGCCGTCAAAGACCTCGTCCGTGTCGACCCTCATGATGCGTGCCGTAATTCTGAACTGGTCCCCGAGACGCTGGTACGCCCCGTCCACCACAAAAGATCGTGGTGCCTCTGAAGGAATCCCGTCATCACGTCGGTGCACTCGAAATCCGGGCAAATCTGCCAGATTCGTTACAACCGCCTCGGCAATACCTGCACCCATCCAGGCATCAACTGCGTCGCCCGTGAGATTCGAAAACTGGCGAACAGACACAACTTCAACTTCGTCTGCAGTATTACTTTGAGTTGCAACCTGTGCCTCGGCTGAACGCAACGCAACGAGTGTCGGAAACGATACGCTATAGGCAACAAAAAGCACGATAAGTCTTCGTCTCACATCCGACTTGGCCACCCAGCGAACCCCCATCCCACACCTAGACTGACTCAGCACAACACTGCCGATCGACTGAAACACCAGTTCCGCCGACGGGATAGTTTACATTTCAACTTGCCTATCCGAAGTACTCAAAAACGGTTTCAACACACAGAAATAAATAAACAGACCGAAAACCATCGCTGGAGCCACTTCATATACAGCCATTCCTAGTCCAAACTCACGCCAGAGCAAAGCAACAGCCGTAGAACTGACCATTACCACTAGCGCTTTCGTTTCCGTTAACCGCTCTCCTAACGCATAAATAATGATTAATGGCGCGAACGCCGCCGCTAGCACTGACCACGCATACAACACCAACGCAAACACACTATCCAGCGCAGACAGTGAAATAGTGAGCGCGATCGCCGTGACAAAAGCCGTAGCCAATCTCCGAAATCGGATCGAGTCCGAGTTACGGCCGGCAATATCCTCTGTGAATGCTGCACTACAGCCCAGAATCTGCGAATCTGCCGTAGACATCGAGGCGGCAACGATACCAGCCAACACGAGTCCCACTAGCACTTCCGGCAGAAGCTGGGTTGCCATCATCGGAAGTGCTAGTTCCGCGTCGAATAGTGATGTGTCAGGAAACACCAGACGCGCGCTCAACCCCACGCAGAACGTCAGGACGCAAAACGAAAAATAGGTGCTGTAATAATAGGCTCGTGCCGCTTTCATGTGATCGGCACTATCAAGCGTCATAAACCGAATCATCACGTGAGGCTGCGCGACAATTCCCACCCCGCCGGCGACATAGCCCAACACGAACAAAACAATCGGCACAACGCCAGAGCCCACGTTCTGCGGAAACAGGTTGAGGTACGTCGGCGAGACCTCTCCAAGCGCAGCAACAAAGGCTGCGAGTCCTCCAACCGTATGAACGCCAATGCCCAGCATGAGTCCCATCGCGAGGAACATGACGACGACCTGCGCAGCATCCGTCCAGATGGACGCACGAATACCGCCGAAGAGACAGTAAACCAATACTGCCACGCCACACATCACAGCCCCCACGCTGTAATCCCAACCAAAAATCACATACAGCGCCTTGCTACTCGCATTGAATTGTGCGGCGGCATACGCCCCCAAAAACAAGACCGTAATAACACCAGCGAGCCGGCGAACCTTTGCAAACTCGACTCCGCCCCACGTCGCCACAAGCGAACCAAAGCTCAAGCTTTTTCGTTCCTGCGCGACAACGCGCATCCTCTTGTGGACGAAAATACTGGCGAAATAATCTCCTGCCATCCAGGCAAACATGACCCACAGCGATTCCAGTCCGCTGACGTACGTGTACCCAATGGCACCGATAAACAGGTATCCGCTGTTATTCGTGGCCATCGCCGAAAGCCCTACAAGAGCAGGACTAATCCGTCGACCAGCCACCAAATAATCGGCGTAGCTGTGGTCACTCTTGAACGCCGCTGCAACGCCGATGCCGGCAAACGCCATGAGGAAAACAATAAAGCTCGCTATGATCACAATAGATGCCCTGTCACAGCCTGCACATCAGACCCGCTTCGGTTGCAAGCGACAATACCGCCCTGACATCGCTACGGTTTCGTGTTGAACCGAATATCGCATCTCCTGCCACCGAAAACCGAGACAGGACAACTCTGCCGAGCCAGAAACGCAGTTACTTCTTATCCAAGGTTTGATTCCACGCATCTATCTGAGATTGTTGCGACGCTAATAGCGCCGAAGCGTCGCCCTCGATGGCAACTGACGTCATCACATCTCCTTGCGCGATCGCATCGACTACGTCCTGCCCGGACACGACCTGCCCGAAGACTGTGTGGGCGTCGTCCAAATGTGGCGTCGGCACATGCGTAATGAAGAACTGACTCCCATTAGTCCCCGGTCCCGCATTGGCCATCGACAACATACCTTTTGAGTTGTGTCTCAACGTCGGGTCAAACTCATCGGCAAAGTTATAGCCGGGCCCACCTCGTCCCGTACCAGTCGGATCGCCACCCTGAATCATAAATCCAGCAATCACCCGATGGAACGTTATCCCGTTGTAGTACCCGCGCTGCGCGAGGTTGACAAAGTTGGCAACCGTTACCGGGGTTTCCGACCCAAATAATTTCAGCCGGATGTCACCTTTGTTTGTACTAATCACCGCAACCAACTCATTCTCGTCCGTCGACATACCAATCACCTTCCTAGGTCAGTGCACCTTAGGGTTACTGTTACACGCTGTTGCGTGTTTCGTTAACATCAATTACACGATCACGAGGCCAGGCACAGCATCGCCATTAGCCCACACGACAGCATATTGGTGGAACTGTACTCCGAGAGCCTGTGCCTCTACCAGGGACACCCCTAGAACCAGAACGCTCTCCTCGTCTGGCCACGCCCCGCCCGGGTCTCGGCTTACACCACTAATCGAGCGCAAGTCACGACAGCGGCATTCCTCCCGTAACAACAACTGCGCCGCGTCATTGTCCTTCTTGGCTTTCACCTCACTCCGCGGGTTCCATGCGGTAATAAAGACCGCCGACCGAACCGCACATTGACGATACAACTGAGCGAGTACCGATGACCGCGTTTGCAAAACCAACGCACAATAAGCCATACCCTGTTCGTTGAACTGCCATCCCTGTTCAGTTTGCGGATGCAGATTGAACCGATCTATTTCTCCCGATGTTGGGGTGAGCAGGTAGTTCGTGGCCCGGTAGGCCTTGAGGAGTTCTGTCGTTACTGTCATCCACCTTAAGTCCTCGTGAGCGGCAACCACAGGTCGGGAACGCCTGCCCGTTTATAAAACTCTGGTCATAGCCGTCGTACCGACCAGGCCGACTCACGCAACTGACACGGTTTTACGGTTCACAAACGCCATCAAGCCATCACGATACAGTTCGCGACCATAGCCAGACGCTTTGACGCCGCCGAACGGTCGAGCGGGATCTGACGCGACAATTTGGTTCACGAACGTCGCACCGGCCTCCAATTCATTGGCCGCCCGTTCGATATCCGACGATTCTTGTGTAAAGATTGCAGACCCGAGACCAAACCGAGTGGCATTCCCAAGCGCAATTGCCTCACCCAAACTTGACACACGAAACAGCATAGCCACCGGTCCGAATACCTCTTCCGCATATGCGGGCGCACTCTCCGGCACTTGCGCCAAAATACCTGGTTCGTAAAAGTAGCCGCGACCAGGTCTTGGTTTAGCCCCTACGAGACATTTTGCGCCTTGAGCCGTCGAATGTTTCACCTGCTCATCGACATCAGTTCGCACCTGCGCCATCGCGAGCGGTCCAACATCTGTATCACTCGCCATTGGATCACCGACCGTCAAACTCTCAAACTTCGCAACAAACCGGTCCGTAAACTCGTCGTATACGTCGGAGTGGACGATAAAACGTTTCGCCGCAATACACGACTGTCCATTGTTAATCGTCCGACCGACGACCGCCGCATCGACGGCACTCTCCAAATCGGCAGAGGGCATCACAATAAATGGGTCAGCTCCTCCCAATTCAAGCACCGTGGATTTCAGAGCCCCGCCCGCTGTCGCAGCCACCGCTCGTCCCGCCCCTTCAGAGCCAGTCAACGTGGCCGCCCGTACGCGATCATCTTCCACGACCCTCCGCACCTGATCCGAACCGATCAACAAGGTTTGAAACACATTGTCGGGGACGCCTGCGCGCCGAAACACATCTTGGATAGCCAGTGCCGAGCGCGGTACGTTTGAGGCATGTTTCAACAACCCCACGTTCCCGGCAATCAACGCCGGTGCCGCAAAGCGAAAGACTTGCCAAAACGGAAAATTCCAAGGCATCACTGCCAATACGGGGCCAATCGGTAAATGTCGGACAAAATTCTGACCAGCACTGCCGTCAAGTGGCTCATCAACAAGCAGCGATGCTCCATGGTCCGCGTAGTACCGACACCCCTGTGCAGATTTCTGCACCTCAGCCACCGCAGCCGTAAAGGTCTTCCCCATCTCACTCGTGAGAATTTCCGCCCAATACTCCACATCTCCTTCCAACACCTCTGCCGCAGCGGTTAACCACTTGGACCGGGTCGCAACTGGAGCATGCCGAGAGACTTGGAACGCCCGTGAGGCTCTATCAAGCGCTGCATCAATTTCAACGTCCGAAAGCGGATCAAACCGCTCCACAAGTTCTTCTGTCGCCGGATTCCTGCTTTCGATGCCCACGCATTACCTCGCTTTACAATCCGCTTTATTTCTTACCGAACAGCCATCTGCGCCCGCCATGATGCCGAATACACCTATCCATCGCCTTCGGCCCGCAAGCAACCGCCAGACTTACAACGACTATAAGGAAGCCTAGGCATCAGTAGCACATTTCTTTTTCTGACAGACAATTGGCATGTTCGTCCCAAGGCCCTAATGAATAGTGCCACCTGGCGGTCATGGGAAATAGGAAGACTAAAGCAAAACTGAAAGTTTCGTCGTAACTATTTTCATCGAACACAGATCTCTGTAATTTAAAGATCGCCGAACTCGTTCAAGATAACAACGCTCCTCTTGAAAAATCTTCTTATCATTTGTTCAACAGAAGGCATCTACTGCGCACCAGCTTCTCGGTCTTCCTTTCGCGCACCACCGAGCATATTCGGGATCGCGTAATTCCCTTCGTGACACGCATATTCATAAACCACGTAGTCAGGTTCAGCCGTCAACGGCATCGAAATCGTCCAGGAACGCGTGTACACATTCGGGTCTGTGATGGTCACCGTCCACATAATCGTCGTTTCGGACACCCGTTCGTACCGCTCGACCAGATGCATCGCGGAGGACGTCGGGATACCTTTGAGGCGCCGACCCGCACCACTGGTCGCGAACCATCCACGGTTATGAAAATTTTTCGTCTCCACAACAAGTACATCACCCTCCCAGTGCCCGCGCGCATCTCCCATCCACAGTCCGATCTGATCATTGACGTGCCCGTGATCGGACAAGGGAATAATTCGAAGGTCGTGAATCATTTCGTGCTGTAACACCACATGGTCCGGTGTCTGAACGATACGGTGCGTATTATTGTACGCGGCAGGCAGCATGGACCCCGGCACACCTCGAGATAGACATCGATCAAGTGTGCTCATATATCGATAGTGATCGCCCTCATTCGCCAGACTATAGGCTCGAGCCTCCAAGGCCCACTGTTTAATCGGTGCGCGGCCATCCGGCGGATCGACAACGAGGGACGTCTGCCCTGTCCCCAGCACACCATCTCCCCCGTCTAACCAGTAACTTCCATAAGCCCCAAGTTGACCACCCACTGTGGTCCGTCGCGCCGGCGCGTCGTCTTGCTCCTGTAATGCTTCTCGCCGCTGCCGACCGGCCACAGCCATTTCTTCATCCGTGAGAAAAGCTCGCCCTTCAGCTGAATCGGGACGTTCCGTCGGCGTGATCGTCTTATTCCCCCACAAGCCCTGAAGGTCCGGATGTCCGTGCGCCGTACGTGGCGTAGTCCAGTTGGGATCTGTAACGCGTTCCACCTGAGCCTGGACCTGTACAGGTAGTGTCACCACAAACGCAACCACTAGAGCCAACACACAACGTTCTGACATAAAGTTACCCATTCCCTCGTCCTCTCAAACGGATCAACACCATGGCTTAGCGTGGCACAATCTAATTGTGCATACAATAGGACATCCTAACCCGGAGGTATTCAATGAGCCGTATATCCCTGTTGCCCCGTTGGCTCGTCTCAGTATCACTCATGTTTTCCGTCTTATTAGCTGGCACGCACGCCAGTTATGCGCAAACATCCGAACACGGCCCGCTCCTCGTCTTACTCCGAGACGCGAGCGCACTCGCTTTTGTTGATCCCGAGACAAGAACCGTACAGGGCCAAATAGCCACTGGCCGCGATCCACACGAAGTCACCGCATCGCCGGACGGGCGGTATGCCTTTGTCGCCAGCATGGTTGATGGTATTTCAGTCATCGATATTCCCGCACAACAAGAAATTCGGCGTATTGATCCCGGCCAAGGTAGCCAACCACACGACGTTGTGTTCGTCGACGGCAAGCTCTACTTTACAATTGAAGGCTACAAATCGATTGGTCGGTACGACCCCAGCACCGACATGATCGACTGGACACTCGGCATCGGCCAGGACGGGACCCACATGCTCGTGTTGGACGAAGACACTAACACGGCGTTTCTCCCGAACACTCGGTCAAATACCATCACCGTGGTGGACGGCATCATGAACGGCCCAGCCGAGTCGACGCTTACCGTCATTCCGGTACCAGGAGACCTACCCGAAGGGCTCGACTTGTCACCCGATGGCCAAGAACTCTGGACGGCAACACGCAACGACGGCGATGTGTCCATTATTGACGTGACCACCAGGGACGTCGTGCAAACACTCCGCCTCGGCATGCAGGATGCGAACCGCTTGAAATTTACCCCAGACGGTAAAGTTTTGATCATCGACGGTGAGGCTGCTGAACTCGTCGTGTTGGATGCAAAATCCAGAGAAGAAATCACGCGCATTAGCGTGGGAGAAACGGATACTGGCGACGGCGCCGTGCTTGTCTCGCCCGATGGCACTCACGCTTTCCTCGGCCTCCGAGCCGCCGACCGAGTCGCGGTCATCAACCTTGAGACTCTTGAGGTCACTGCTGAGATAGCCATGGGCGCTGGTGCTGGTCCCGGTTGTTTGTTTTGGTTAGGTTCAAACTGATACGTCCAGGGAAAACGTTTACCAGATGACGCGACTGTGCTTGGCACGCCCATCCAGCATGCGTGCCGGTGCAAAGACTGCTACAACACTTGCAGCGAGTACAGCAGTCGCAAACAAAAGGACGCGATAGTGCTCCGCATTCCCAAGAAGTATTCCAGCAATCGCCGGCCCTGTCGCCAAACCCAAACTGTTCACAAACCCCCCCATCGCAGCCATTTGGCCCGTGTTATCCATTTCAGAGGCAACGCCAAGTAGATACGGAATCGTTATCGCAAAAAACACCGCGAACCCGATGCTCGCACCGAAAAACACCACCGGATTCGGAAACAACAACAAGGCTGTCGTAACCGTCATAAACACACCGCCTAGACACACTGGCCGCAACCGCCCACTGCGCGTCGACCACCACGCAACGAGTAACGCGGCCGGTGCACCCAGCCAAAGCGACACGGCCAACACCAAACTAATAAAACTTGCGGACAAACCATAATGCAGCCCCAATTCAACGCGGTATGCAAATGCCGCCATTTGTCCAGATTGGAATAGGAACAGCGCCACCATTGCCAGGGACATGTGGCCCCACGATGGTCGTTGCACCACACGCGCACTCCCGGCTCCATTCTTTTTTCTCGGATAGTGCCCAAGAAACGGTAGCAGTGCCACTGCGCAGACTGAGAGACCAATCAACGATAGCCAGACCACCCCGACACCGTAGGTCGGCAATGCCGGTATCAATACGACGGCTCCCAGGCCACCCAGACTCAGCTGAATCACAATCGCAAATGCGATTGTTCGTTCTGGACTTTCCGTACGCGCAATAACCGACATGGCAACCCCCATCAGTGAGCCACCAATGAGGCCATGTACAAATCGCACGGCATACAGACTTTCAGTCGCACCAACTACCGCCGAAACCACATCGGCAAGTATCAACAACACAACCAATACGGCCGACGACCAACGCCAATTGAGCGACCCAACGAGAAACACCGCCGCAAACCCGCCAATCGCTGTGCCGTACATATTTGCGGCGAACACGTACGCGGCCGTTTCAGCCGTGAAGTACTGGCTTTGCGTCAACCCAGAAACGATAACCGGGCTAAAGTTCGCGTACAGGATCCCCGCACTGCCAAGAACAGCCAGCGCAAGACGAGCAGGCAGCCCGTTGGGCGCGAATACCCAGCGGTTACTCTTTTGGTTCCCTTCAGTATCAGTCAAACGACAGCTCCGTCCGTCAGTCGCCGCCGGACCACCCTAGATGCCACTAGTTTTTCTGCCCCACGGACACCGTCAACTCAACAGCCGATCGTATGGTGTTTGCCGCAATACACGCTCGGTCCGCAATAGTGACGAGCTTTTGAAGTTCGTCCTGGTCGGCATCAGCCGCCACCTCCAAATGGACCGCCGCGAATCGATCACCCGCATCAGCCAGCGTCGCTGTTATCGAAAGGGTAATACCGTCGATCTGTACACCGTTCCTCGCTGAAATGGCTGCACGGAGATTACTCATGAAACATCCACCAACCGACGCGAGAAGAGCTTCTCCGCCCATGGGTCCTGCATTTGTACCACCTTTGGCCTCAGGTCGGTCCAACACGAACTGGTGGTCACGTATTGTCGCGAGGCTCGCCGTCTCACCATGTTGTTTCAGCGCCACAGATATTTCAGCCATCGTTGTGTATCTCCGTTCTGGTTCTGTCTTCTGTGCCAAAAAACTACTGCCGCAACGGCATGGCCGCTACGGCAGTCAACTCCAGTCTGTAACTACACAGAACCGATCTATTGCTTCACTCTTGAAAATTCAAATTTCACCGAATCATCACGCAGGTCCCACTTCTCAACACAAAAGTTGATCACACCGTCAGTCACGTCATCAAGTGAGTAGACCGTGACAATATGTCCATCGCGTGTCCAGACGCCATTGCGCACACCTTCATTAACTTCGCCATCGTCCGTAATCGCCCGTCCAATTCCTGTGAATGACCCCTGCGTCTCGTGTTTTGGGTTCACAAGCGAGTTATAGGTTAACCACACCTTCCCATAATGGCCGGCTTTTCCAGTGACATTGATCGTCATCCCGTTTTGATTCTGCGTAATGGACGAAATCGTCCCTTCCACTTGAAAGCTTTCATCTTCGAGGTGAAATTTATCCGCTACTGACATACTGAGTCCCTTTCCTATCGCTAATTGACGCTTTTTATTTGACTGTTGGGATAAACAGAGCTGCTGAGCGTAACATTTCATGCAGCACTACGCCACGCCGACGCGTTAGACCGCGCTTACCGATCTAGATTGCTTAATAGTTCGACGCCAGAGAAAGAACTAGTACCTAAACAGGTAGGAAACTTTTGCGAATACCGCGCGGTTCGTCCGTTGGAGGGCTCGACTTAAGAAGAGGGTATCGCTGATGCGATTACCTCCTTCATATCGATCGTCATATCCGAGAAACGCCGCCGTTCCCGCGTTAATGCGATAGGTCAACAAAATATTATTCCCGAGCGTCAGCGCCAATGTGTTGTGCTCCATGATGTGGCGCAGCAGGAATCGCTCCGTAAATTGGTAAGTCGTGAGCGAACGATAGATCTTCACGTCAAACACTTGCTCGTTACCCATGGGATTTATGAAACGACTCGACATTGCCATCAGTCGCGTGCTCAGTCGGCTCGTCGGATTCATTGACACATTGACGTTCACGGCGGTCGTCTGACCGAGATAGGGATTGTCTCCAAACAGAATACCGTCTCCACCGTTATACCCACCAAATACTGACAATCTACGACCGCTGATACCGCCGTACACTCCGTAACCTATTTTTTCGAAGTCTATTTCACGGTACCGTTCAAGATCGCGGCTTAGCGTATTACTAATAAACAGATTGTTTCGAAATTGCAGACTCGTCCGCGCTTGCAGCTGTTCATCCTGTAAGACGCCTTCGTGGTCATAGAGCTGCATGTACGTCACCGTCGGTCCCCAGCTCATCAAGAATGATTCGGGCCACCAACGATAGGAAACCTCTCCAGAAGCGAGCTGCAAATCGACCCTCGGTAAAAACCCGGAATCCGTCCGAAAATCAGGGTCGATACTGCCGTACGAGGCAGCGTATCCGAAGTTGCGTCCTTGACGTGTAAAGTCAAGCTCAACCGCCTGTCCGCTGAGTTGGCCGTCTGTCTCGTTTTGAGTGGAGGACCCGACTGCCATAAAGCTAAAGCGGTGCATTTCTCCAAATCTAAAACGACCATCAACCCCCGCGACACGGTTATGTTCCTGACCGAATTCACGCGTAGTCATAATCGCCCCCAGATAGGACTCAGAGTACAAGTCGTATCTGGCACGCCCAACCACGGTCTGCGCCGTCGTGCCGTATCTCGGATCGTTCTGGTCATCAAACTGCCCAGCCGCTTCATCATCCGCAACAATGACGCCAAGCGTCGTGTCGCCAACCTTCCCCGTGAGTTTTCCGCCAAACCTGGGATCTACAATGGTTCGAGTATTTAACAGATTCAACGAGGTTGACGTCTGAAATATTTCCTGTCCCTCAAGAAAGAAGGGCCGTTGTTCTGGATAGAACAATGCGAACCGTTGGTTCGTTTCAATCTGCGGCCGGTCAGATTCAATCTGAGAAAAATCCGGGTTATACGTCAGATCGGCAATGAGGTTCGGCGTGATGCCGTATTTCACGCCAAGCCCAAAATCGCCATTCGGATCGTTCTCGTTGAAGGCACCCGTATCGCGATCAAGTGAGCCTGAACCTATGCCGGTTATTTCAGGAAGGATTTCGATATTGCGACTTTGCGAAAGGTCTTCCAAGCCATCCAATACCCCAAACTGCGTTAGTTGGCCCGCAACTGCGCGTGAGACCGGGGACCAGGATTGTACCTCCGATTTGCCCCGGATCATGCGGGTCATCTGAAACCCCCACCGATGAGGTTCTCCGGTCGCACGGCCTGGATACCGCAAACTCTTGAATGGTATCGCCAACTCCGCAATCCATCCGTCTTCCACCACCTGGCCTGCCGAATCGAACAACGCATCCCATGAATCGTCACCACGGATTCCGAAAGCCCCGGAACGGCTCATACTGCTACCCCGACGCCGACCTCCTCCTCCGCCACGAGACGAACTCATCATCATGCCGCCCGAACTTCCAGTCGTGCCATCCGCGTTAACCAGGGAATCCGCTTGAACGCCGTAGCCGTTCACTTCAAATTGGTATGCGCGTTGTTGGTCAAGGAATGGATCAAACAGGATTGAGAACCTGTCATCCTGTCGCATGTTATCCCGATCAGCCCTATTGACCCGCATAATGTTCGGGTTTTCGTAGTGCGCGTAAAACGCAAAATAAAGATTGTCACTGTCGTACGCCATCCACGCTTCCGTATGTTCGGTGCCGGCTGCTCCTTCGACAGGAGAAATCTGAACAAATTCTGTAATGTGCGTAGCCGTTTCCCACGCCGAGTCGTCCAATATGCCGTCAATTACCGGCGGAGTTTCCGTCCTGCCAATAACCGTCTGTGCAGCTGCGCCCACCGGCACAGGCACAACGTCATCGATATCTTGACTACGTCGGGCACGCATCCGTTTTAGAAACTCTTCACGCTCTTCTTCTGGCATAGATTGGATACGCTCACGCATCCGTTGTCGCTGTTCCGGATCAATTCCTTCAGCAGAAATATTCTCGGGTATTTCGCCAACAGCATCGATCTGTTGATCCGGACCCAATGCCTTACTTACCGTTTGAAACACCTCATCCTGCATAGCGAAGAGACCCGCCAGTGTCCCATCAACTTTGCTGCGCTGAAGAACGACGCCTGTGGCAACATCAATGACCCGGACGTTGATTCTCAGTAGATTCACAACACGTTGGTAGTCGCCAATGATCAACCAGCGCGCGCCGGCCTCTCGACTCGCCGTAAGCAGAGACTGGTCTGGCAAATCACCATCCAACTGGTCTCTCAAAACGACCATACCTAAGTTTCGAAGGTCACTAGTGACGGAGGCAGCAATCCCGCCACCGATCCACGCATCGCCGGGTTGCTGTGTGAGATTCCGAAAGGGGACGACGACAGCAGTATCAGAAGATTGCGCGTGAGCCACAACAGTGACCGCCAGAACAGAACACACAATCAACGCCAGGACCAGACGCCCCTTACTCATTGCATTAAAAATGTTTAGCACCACGAACCAAGGACGAAGTAATTACTGCGGTTCAACTTCTCAAAAAACCATAGCAAATGGCGAATTAAATCTATTTTAAACTAAAACAACTGTTTAAATCAATCGTATGATTCCCTAGTAACACAGATGAGCCTATCGCCATCGTTCAAACTAACAACATTCGCATCAGCGCCGCTAAGGATGCAAAATCCTTCTAATCGGTAATCGCTTGATACGTCAGACTCGCAAGATCTTTCCGAATGTTCAGGTGCGTATACGGACGCAATTGCGTCATCAAAATTCCGGTGAGCTCTTCACTAGG
>CAZDQD010000023.1:0-5517 GCA_964507425.1 uncultured Vicinamibacteraceae bacterium | reverse complement strand
GTTCTACCTAATTCATATTCTCCACCAGACATTAGCATGGGAGACATGGCAGGCCAGTGATCTCGACCACCACTGCCATTAAGCTTAGTTCTACCAAATTCTCCAGTAATTACAAGTAGAATTTTTTCATTTAATCCTCGTTGCCACACATCTTCCAAAAAGGCGGCGACAGCGCGATCAACAGGGGGAACTCTACCCTTAAGGGCATTGGAAATATTACCATGCATGTCCCATCCACCATAATGCATCGTAATAAATTTAGCCCCATATTCAGCGAGCCTTCGGGATAATAGCATTTGTTTACCAATACTACTATCTCCATAAGCAGCTTTAGTTTGTTTAGATTCTTTATCTATATCAAACGCCAGCTTTGCTGTACCCAAAATAGTATCGTAAGCTTGGTTAGTATATTTACCAATAGAATTAGCAGCGTTACTAACAATTCTATGTTGTTCATCAAGAGCTGCAAGTAATTCTCCACGAGATTTAAAACGATCAACTTTAACTCGGGGACTGAGATTATCTTTATTGGATGGGTCAAATGGTTTATATGCGCCACCTAGCCATGATGGACCTTCCCCAGAAATACCGCCCTGCTTTATGTAGGTTGGAATTCCAGTAGAAGTGTTAGCCCCGTAGATAGAAGACACAATAGAACCAAAGCCCGGATACTTAGGATTAGATGTTTGCGCTCTTTCACCATTATAATGTCCCGTCATCATCCAGTGAGTGGCTTGACGATGAGATGAATCACCATGAGTAAATGAATTAACGCTAACCAGCTTATCTTTATGTTTGAATGTTTCAAACCAGTCAGCCCCAAATGAAAGGTTTGTATCAGCATCATACAAAAGCCCATTTACGGGTCTAAACTGATCAGGAACATTAAAGTCGGTTGGAGCGTGGAATGTCTCAAACTGAGTAGGACCTCCTCCTAACCATAGCCATACTACAGATTTATCCTTGAGGACCAGCTCTTCTTCAGCAGCAAATGCTAAATCAGATAACCCCATAGCAGACATTCCAGTACCAATACTCCCAACCCTAAGAAAATCTCTCCTGTTAAAATTAAAATCTAACATAGTAGCACCCCATTAATGTATAAGTGTAGGAAATTTCACAGCGTCTGGTGTAAAGCTTTTCTTATCACTACTAGATTTAGATTTAGGTCCTTCGACCGGAAGTGTCAAGATATCTTTCATATCAGGAACTTCTTTACCGCTATCAATAGCCCACAGAATATCTTGTTTAACAGCCCACGACCTCATGCGTCGTACCGGAACGATAAGATTAAAAGTTTCACCTGCGCCTCTAACTAGCATCCCCATATATTGTCCAGCCTTGTCGCCAGATCTTTCTGACAGAAAAACACCACCACCGGAACTACCCGGAAATGCTGTTACTGTAGTCTGATCAAAAACGGTGCCGTCTCCAGTTCCTAGACTTAGAACCCTACCTACCTGAGAAACAATACCACGAGTCATAGAATTAGATCCCGTTTGCCCCAATAAAGAGCCAACATGATAAAGCTCAGCCCCAATGGGAACGGGCTTACCTTCTCCGCTATAAAATTCAGCATTGTTCTTGATAAAGCTTCTCTTTCTGACCATCAATAGCGCGAGATCCTCCCCATCAGTAGCATCACTATATTTAATGACCTTTGCGTCCATTTTTAGCTCGCCTACACGACGACCATTTTCAACCAACTCTTGAACAATTTGAGCATCTTTAAACTCTACAATCTTTTTTGGTTGACCGTTTTCAATAACACTACGAACAGATCTCAAGGTGTCAATCACATGAGCTGCCGTCCAAACAAAATTAATTTCTTCTGTTTTATTACCTTCTGTTTTTACTGATCTAGTGATAATTACTCCAGACCCTTCACTCATACCAGCTTTAACTGTTACAGAAATATCTTGTAGCTTTTTGTACAACTCCTGAGCCCGCGCTCCACTAGACAACATCAATACCATCAACATAACCAATGCAGTTTTCTTAAACATATCCTTCTCCTTGAATTAGTAAACCATCTTAAACATCTTCATTTTGCCACCGTTGCCACTCTTCATCTTCATCGGGCTCAACAAAATAGAGATTATAAACTTTTTCCAGTGTATCAATCGCTTGACTATCTATGACGTATTCTGTTTTTACCCCTGTCTCTCTGTATTGAGTAATTACATCTTCGATAGCCTGTCTCATATCTTCAAACATGATTAAACTCCAAATGCTGAAATACTGTGTTCAAATGGGTTACCTTCAATATTTTTTACCTGCTCTAACATTGTATCAGCTATCTCACGAATTTCAAGTTGCGCATCGGGCTTATTTCTCAAACCCTGAAAATGCATAAAACTCCTCCAGTTAAACATAACATCTGCTGTGATCTGTGTATTATAAGGTCGGAAGAAACGAGCAGACTCTTTAGCTCTTTTCCTATCTATACCATGGTCATCTACGAGACTTTTGACACAATCATGATATAATTTTAGACCAAAATTTGTATATGACTCTAACGATTCTTGCCAATTAATGGGCCAATCGTGAGGAATGTAGAATTTATCTTCTTTAATCTCTTTATACCGCGCAGACTCGCCATTAACATTAACGCCAATTCTATGTTTGATGATGTGGATATGGCTAGCGATATCTGTGGTTACTAGAAAATGTATGGCTGATTTCTCGAATGGTGTATGATGCCCATTCTCGGCCAACATTTGTAAGAGCTTATGCATACGTTGACGTTTATTATCAGTTAGATCGCGAGAGGTACTTGTCCAAGCTGACAAAGCGTGTGACTCGTCTCCACCGTAATAACCTATCAATTCAACTTCGTTTTTCATCTCCAGCCGTCCTGTATGGCCATTTTTCCGCGAGTGTCTTATTAATATTACCAACCTTTACTAACCATCTGCCATATTTTCCGGTCTTGGTTGTCATTATGGCTACGTAGCCATTAGCATCCCTTTCACTTGCTATTAGTTCATTAAGTGTTTGGGTCGCTAGTTTCCAGTCTTCATGCCCCCTCTCAGGTGTGTCTACATCCATTAATCTTCCGCGCACCCTTATCGTAATATTAAAACCTAAATCTACATCAAGGTCAATAGTGTCTCCATCTATAATTTTTACAACTCTTGCTCTGTATTCATACATTATTTCTCCAGTTCGTTTCCATCATCATTATTATATAAATCATTTAGCTCATTGGCTTCTATTTGATTTTTAATTAAAGCGTACATTGTGCAAATTCCTTTTGCATAACCTTGAGCGCTTTCATGGTTTTCCCATGTGGATAACGCCACTTTAAGTAAACCATATACTAATGTATTATCCTTTTTTAAATCTTTAAGGTATTTTTTAAACCAGTCACGATCATGTGTCATAGATACTGTAAGTGAATGAATAGTATCTTTAGAAATCTCGGGAACGTGTGCCATACTCACCTCCATATTTTATGTTTGGTGGAGGTGGGGGGAATCGAACCCCCGTCCAGTATAAATTCAAATAATAACGTCTACATGTTTAAACTAACTCACGAAAACATAACTTTTATATCCTAGTTGGGTAACAAGGTCTAGGACAACCCCGCGCTACTAGGCAGCGAGTGCTAAGCTAGGCTCGGCAAGTAAAATAGTTTAATCGATTTTTTAACTGGCCACTCGATCAACCAGTACATGCAGTTACTACTCTTGTTCATCTGTCGATTCCTTGTCACCCCCGTATAATTTTTCGGCGCGTTCCATCCCCTTGTCTGTTAATCTAAAAGAAAACTCTCCATCTTCACCTACTAAAGGCTCTATATATCCACTTTTACACAATTCTTCGATTGCTGTTTCTGTATTATTGCTAAATTTATCAATTTCATGCTCTTCTAATACATAATAGACATCTATATCTTTATTACGTGCTCGCTTTTTAAGGGTATCAAAAGCCTCTTTACCCTTTTCAGGAGTGCTAAACACACTAATCACATCTACATCTTGTACAGCGTTATCAACTAATTCAAACCTTACTAAAACATATACGTTCACAATGTTGTCTCCGATTTAAGTGCTAAACCAATAATCAGCATATACTGATCAACTTCATTAGGTGTTAATTCAAATCCTCTTTCTGCTATTTTCATGCGCCATGCAAGTTTTTCTTCCTTGTTCATAAGACAAAGTTGATGCAAATAAGTAATTGTATATAAATCGCCGTCCTGACATAAGTCTAGTACCTTTTGGTAAACACTCCACGCTATACTAGACTTTAAAGTATCTTCATAACAGGCTGTTAATATTTGATATAGGCTATCTTCTTCCATTATAAACCCTCAGTTAGGGAATTAACAATATATAGCTATATCATAGTACACATTTTTCCTTAATTAAGTACCCCCGGCAGGATTTGAACCTGCGGCCTACGGATTAGAAGTCCGTTGCTCTATCCAGCTGAGCTACAAGGGCAAAGGATATTCATACAAAAACACATCTACCTCTTTGAAAATTTGTCTTGATAATTCAAACTCTTTTTCCCACCTTTCATCTTTATTCATGTATGAAATAACGCTCGAAATACCACTCTGAATAATCATTGATGCGCAGGAGGGACATGGCATAAAGGGATATGTGTATATTGTACAACCCTCCAGTGGGCGCTGAGCAAACAATAAAGCATTACGCTCAGCGTGTAGTATCATTTTATACTTAGTTTCACGATTGTCAAGCCTATTGTCATCAGAAATTCCTTGTGGGAACCCATTATATCCTACAGACACAACACGGTTATTAGAATCTACTATTACCGATCCAACCTGTGTAGATGGATCTTTTGACCAGCTAGAAATCAGCTTAGCCATATCTAAAAATCTCATATCCCAACGATATCGTTCCAATCTTTTCATTTAATTATTCCTATAAGCATTCAGCAAAATTAAATAATAAATTTACCTTTTTGTCAAAAACATCATAGGGAATATCTCGATATGTAAACACAGTAGGTGTTTCGCGCGCAGCAATAACAGAAGCAGCAGACGCTAAAGGAAATGTCGTAGCCATTTGCATAGCAGAAAATTGATCATTAGATCGTATAATTCTCTCATATGATGCATCGCCCACTTTTACCTTTATGATTACTAAATCATCCTGAGCTGGACAACTATGCTTAAAAACATCAATTAACTTATCATCACTTAATCCTGACTCTCTAATTAAAAATTTCACAATATCTAAATGTCCGGGGTATCTTAAAGTTTTATAGCAACAATTCTTGACTCCACGACTTTTCATAGTGGAAATTGTGTGAGATCCTCCTCCGCTTGTATAAAAAGCTTCTAACGCGCCAATTTCTTCACTCACTACTGGGAATTCATAACCATCCATTCCACGCACAGTATCCCTATCTCCACCCCGCAGTATAGCGCAATCATCACGATATTCATTAATGAGACCGGCAAATGACCACGTACAGCTATATTTCAATATGTTGCTAGGTTCTTGGGGAAGTCCTCCAACCATCATAGTAATGTTTTCG
>CAZDQD010000022.1:0-35878 GCA_964507425.1 uncultured Vicinamibacteraceae bacterium | reverse complement strand
GTTAGTTATGACGGTCGTTGGACGGCAGCCGTTCCCGTCTGGCCGAGCGCCACCCAGCCGGTTGTGTCCGCCAACAAAGCATTAAACTGCCGTCGGTTCGACATGTGCCCCTCTCCAACAGTGTCTCTGTGGAAGAAGACTTTGCCCTCCCAACCGCCCAACTGTCGCCGCCCGGGTCACCCTTAACTCCCTACAACACTGCAACCCCAGATCGGGGCAGACCATCGTTCAAGGGCGCACTCGCACGTACTTCCTGAGCGTTCTAGCATTAACATGAGGGTTGGGGACGGGCTCTCCTCCGAAAATATTACCTTCGCGATCGACCGGGACAAACTCCGCTCCGTTCCCCGGAAGGATGTGTGGATTCGCCCACCGGAAGCGAATAAACTCATTCACACAACCCGTCTAGACCTCGCCAATACGAATACACATATCATACCCTGGGTGCTGTACGGTGTCCGATTCGGAGTCCGCGACGTAGATCCGGCCCTGGTCGTCAAAGGCGATTCCGCTCGGACGCCCAAACTGGGTCCAGGTGGCAGAGTGGTTTCCCTCTTGGTCGAAGATCTGGATCCGGCTGTTGCTGCGATCTCCTACGAACACTCGGCCGTCCGGATGAAAGGCGATAGCGTGTAGGGCACGGAACTGTCCCGGTGCGTAGCCAGTTTCTCCCCAAGACAGGAGGAACTCGCCACGGCTGTTGTATTTCACCACTCGGTTGTTTCCGTTTGCATTGTGGCCATCCGCAATGAATACGTCACCGTTGGACGCGACCGCCACATCACTCGGGGACGTGAAGTGGTTAGGGCCATTTCCCTCTTCTCCGGGCGTGCCAAGTGTCATGAGCACTTCGCCCGTTGGACTAAACTTGATGACGTGATGACCCCGGTCGTCGCCCGCGGGAATGCTGTTATCACCCACGGCGTCAGTCACCCACACGTTGCCGTCGGAATCAACGTCAATTCCGTGTGGCCAGATGAACATTCCGCTACCGAAGGACTCGACCACGTTGCCGTCGGGATCGAATTTCAAGACGGGATCCAGGTCTGAATCAACGCACTCCGATCCGAAGTGTTCAGGCCCGGCATCGCACCGGATAACTGCCCAGATATGGCGTCCGTCGGGGTCGACCTTCGCTTTGCCGACGGCTCCCATCACCCTTCCGCCAGGCAGCTTTGCCCACCCTTCGACGATTGCATATGGGTTCGTGGAGTTCTGCGCAGCAGTTTCCTGCGGTACCAACGACGAGACGAGTACGAGCAGACCGGCTACGGAGGCAGCCGTAATTTGTGAGCGATATTTACCAATCATAGTTTTGACCTGCCTACTTATTTTCTTGTGCACGTTGTCCACTGAGAGAGTTCGGAACCGCGTAATTGCCTTCGTGACAGGCATACTCATACTGGAGGTAGTCGTTATCGCGTCGGTAGTTGAAAGCTACCGTCCACGGTGCGCTATATGTCTCCGGGTCGTTCACGTGTAGTTCGTAGTGAAGCGTGTCAGCGTCGATCAAAGAGAAACGTTCAACCACATGACGCGATTCCGTCTGGGGTGCTCGGGAACCAGGGCCCCGTTGGTTTGCAACCGCTTTAAAGTTGCGCGATTCAACTACGAGGGTATTGTCGTCCCAATGTGCTCTCGGATCACCATTCCATTGCGTGATTCCGTCACTGACATGTGGCGCACTGCTAATCGGGATCACCCTGGCGTTGTGAATCATTTCGCTGAGGATAACGACGTGGTCTGGCGTGTGAAAGAACATCTTGCCGTTGTTGTACGCCGTTGGCATCATGATGCCGTAGGTGCCTCTTGAGAGACAACGGTCGCCTGTCTCCATCGTTGAGTAGGAGTCGTGCAGATGTTCACGGTGATAGGCGACGCTTTGCTTGGCCTTTTCGGTCATTTCTGGCATCTTGCCGTTGGTAGGTTCGATCAACAATGCTGGCGCATCGATAGCGGCCGGCTCCTTCCAAAACCAGTCGAACCAATAATTACCGTATGCCCCAACGCCACGACTATTTTCGTGACCGTCCCATGTGGCGGCTTTACGTTGGTCTGAGCGGGCCTGTACTAGTTGATCAATTTCCTCTTGGCTCGGCACCCGGCCAGCAAACTCATCCGGCAATTCAAGCGGTATATGTGATGAGCCAACATTATTCCAAATGCCGTTCAGGTCGGGTCGTCCATCAGCCAGCCTGGGGGTCTGTACATCGCCGGATTGCGCAGTGACGGGAGACGAACAAAGTAGCACTGTGACAACGCCGGCGGCGGTCCAGAAATGACGAAGGTGGGATCGTTTGACCATGAAATCCTCGCTTTCAGACGAATCGAATCGCTGATTTGGTGCATCATGGCGCATTCGTGCTCTACAGGCAATCTGTCGGAGCCTTCTTTGTGGTGATTCCTTGCGTCGAAGACATGGCAGAGTTAAGGTAGCGCTAGCGAATCGAGGTGCCAAATGCGGAACGGTTTTCTCTTTACTTTGTTGACTGGAATCGCTGTTGTGGCCGTGATGGCTGCGCCGGTCGTTGGCCAGACACAATCAGATACGAACCCTCAAACACCGTGGGGTGATCCGAATTTACAGGGGACCTGGTCGTATGCGTCTCTGACGCCGTTGCAACGGCCCGCAAACCTCGGTGAACGCGAGCACTATACGGAAGAGGAAGCCGCTGAGCGAAATGTTGCGGTCACCCGCGATACTGTGCCCCCACCGGGTAGTGTCGGCGCGTATAACGCGCTTTGGTTTGATCGTGGACGGGTTAGTCCTGACCTACGGACGTCACTGATAACCGAGCCAGTAAACGGGCGACTTCCGGTGCGGCCAGAGACGACGGCGAAAGCGGAGGCGGCGCGCGCGTATACGAGCGATCACCCGGCAGATTCTTGGCTCGATCGGAGCAATTGGGATCGCTGCATTACCTATCATGGTGTTCCTCCTGTTTCTACCGGTTACAACAACACGTACCAGATTTTCCAGACACCGACTCATGTGGCGATATTGGTCGAGAATATCCACGATGTCAGAATTATTCCGTTGGATGGTCGGCCGCAGTTAACCGAGACGATTCGTCAGTGGAACGGGGACTCGCGTGGTTATTGGGATGGGGATGCACTCGTTGTCGAAACAAAGAATTTTAGCCCTCAGACTCAGCACCGTTTTCCGTCCTCGCCCGACACCGTCGCCGTGGAACGTTACAGGCGACTCGATAACAATACGATTGAGCATACCTTTACGATTCGGGATGAGGATGTTTATACCCAGTCATGGACAGGAATGCGACACATGCCCCGCATGCCGGAATACATTATTTATGAGTACGCCTGTCATGAAGGGAATTACGCTATGACCAATATTCTCGCTGGTGAGCGGGCGGGAGAGGCGGCGGGTTCTAACCAGCCGTAGCGAAACTGGGGGCGTGGCTGGTGAGTGTCTGCCCCAGAGGGGGGGCTGCTCGTGCTATCGTTGCGTTTAACAGATGAGGGAGGCATTTCCATGCTAGTTCGACAACTTACTATGGTTGCAGTTGGCGTCTTGTTGATTGTTCCCGTTTCGGCACAGGAGGCACCGCAAACATCGTGGGGTGCACCGGACCTTCAGGGTATATGGGATTTTCGTAGCATCACACCACTTGAGCGTCCTGAAGATCTTGCCGAACAAGAATTTCTGAGTGAGGAAGAGGCCGCAGACCTTGAGCAGGCAGCCGTTGATCGAATCGAGGAACTGGCGAATAGAGAGGCGGAGCGGACGGAAGTCGGTGGAAACATAGGGGCGTACAACGCTTTCTGGATGGATCGAGGCACGAATACCGATGACAGCAGACGCACGTCACTAATTACCGATCCAGCGGATGGCCGGATACCTTCCACGACGGAGGCTGGTCAAGTGCGGAGAACGCAGGTCGGTTCGTTCAACGTGGAGATTCCAACGTCCTACACGGACTTGAGCAATGCGGATCGTTGCCTTATCGGCTTTAATGCTGGGCCACCGATGACCCCGGGTGCGTACAACAACAATATGCAACTCTTCCAGACGCAGGAGTACGTCGCGATTGTCACGGAGATGGTGCACACCGCTCGGATCATTCCCATCGGCGATGAAGCGGGGTCGCCTAACGCTATCCGCCAGTATTCTGGTAATTCACGTGGCCGCTGGGAAGGCGACACGCTCGTGGTTGAGACGGACGATTTTCAGGATGAAGACGTCTACAGTACGTGGCGGGGTTCTAGCAAAGACATGAAATTGGTGGAGCGGTTTACTCGCGTTGATGATGGCACGTTGTCTTACGAATTTACGGTTACTGATCCTGCGACATGGACAAGTTCATGGACAGCGCAGGTCTCGATGAAACGAAACGATCTGCCATTGTTTGAGTATGCCTGTCACGAAGGCAACTATTCGATGGACGCTATGCTCTCTGGTGCGAGGTCAGAAGAGCAGGGTGGACAATAAGAGCCAGCGGTTGTTGTAATATCCGGGTTAAGTCTAGGAGGTAGTGTGATGAGGTACGGACAATTAATTGCGGTGTTGCTAGTGGCTGTGTTTACGGCACCAGCATTCGGACAAGATATGCCGCGGACTTCATGGGGAACACCCGACCTACAGGGTGTGTGGGATTTTCGGACGATTACACCACTTGAGCGGCCGGAGGAACTGGGTGAGCAGTCGCTGCTTTCGGATGAAGAAACAGCCAATCTGGAGCAAGAGGCAGTTGATCGTGACATCCGCGAGTGGAATGAGGCAGCCGAGAGAACTGAGGCTGGTGGCAATGTAGGTGGCTACAATAACTTCTGGATGGATCGAGGCCTGACCTCAACTGGTCGTACGTCGCTGGTTACGGATCCTGCTGATGGTCGGATTCCTTCCGAGACGGAAGCCGGTGACGTGCGGAGTACTCGGGTAGGTTCGTTCAATGTCGAGATTCCAACGTCCTACACGGAACTGAGCAATGCAGATCGCTGCATTCTTGGTTTTAATGCCGGCCCTCCCATTACTCCAGGTGGTTATAACCAGAACATGCAGTTCTTTCAGACAGAAGATTATGTTGTGGTCTTAACTGAAATGGTGCACACCGCCAGGGTCATCCCTCTGGATGGTCGGCCAGGGCTTAGCGAGTCGGTTCGCCAGTGGTCTGGAGACTCCCGTGGTCGGTGGGAAGGCGACACACTGGTTGTGGAGACCGTGAATTTTCAGGATCACGACGCCTACAGTACGTGGCGGGGGTCCAGCAAAGATATGAAGCTGGTTGAGCGCTTTACACTTGTCGACGCTGATACGTTGTCCTACGAATTTACAGTCAACGATCCTGCAACGTGGACAAGTCCGTGGACAGCAGAAGTTCCGATGAAACGCAATGATTTGCCTATGTTCGAGTATGCGTGTCACGAGGGAAATTACTCTATGGATGCCATGCTCGCTGGAGCGCGTGCAGAGGAACGGAAGTCGGAACAGTAAGAGTTACGGGGTGTCCCAGGTTGCCCCACGGGTAGGTTGGGTGGTCGGCGGTTCATGGCGCTCGAGCATCTGACGTCTCACAACGCCGCCGTAGATGTTACCGAAGGTGTCAACGCCGACGCCTTCGGCGCCGCTGTGTGCGAAGTCCATTGATTCGATATCCTCAAGAAAATAGTGGACTTGCCCTGTGTTGACGCTACCCACGCGGATGCCTTTTTTCCAGCCTGGATTGTCTGGTCCCCATGATTCAGAATCGGCGACGTAAATTGTGTCTGTGTGGTCGATGTAGACGCCACTTGGTCTGCCGAATTGTTGCCATTGATCGATATAGCCACCGTCCGTATCCCAAATCATGAGCCGGTTGTTGTCACGGTCAGCGATTACCAGTCGGCCTTCGGTGTCGATAGCAATTGCGTGAGGAGCACTCAACTGTAGGTGTCCTTGTCCAGTGCTTCCAAGGTGATTGATGAATGTCCCGTCCTCTGAATATTTTGATATTCGAGAGTTTGGTCCGTTCTTGATGTGTCCCTCGGTAATAAAGATGGTGCCATCACGAGCCACGGCGACATCTGTCGGTTCACGGAGAAATCCTGGGTCGTCACCAGCCGTGCCGGAATGACCGATGGTCATTAGTAGTTCTCCGCTGTTACTAAATTTTCTGACGAGATGGCCACCGGGTGCGTCAGCACGACCGACGTCGGCTGTCCAGACGTTGCCCTGCCTGTCTACATGCAGCCCGTGGGGAAAAGCCATAAGGCCGGAGCCCCAGGTGCTAATACGTTCGCCGGTTGCAGGATTAAGTTTGACCAGGGGGGGGGCATCCCGACCGACGCACGAATTTGAGCGACAACGGTGTAACACGTAGAGATGACCGTCCGGACTGCCTTCCGCGCCGATAACAGCGGCCCACTCTCCGTTGTTGCCTGGCGGTGGATCTCCAAAAGGTTCCACCCTTGTATAAGGGTTGGGGCGATCGTTACTGTCTGCGATTGGGCCATATGCCGCCACCAGCCTTTGGAGCAACATGATGACCGTACTGTCGAAGCCTTCGTTGGTAATTGGACGTTCAATATTGGGATTCTGGCGCGGTGAATTGTTTTGTGCGGAAACTTGGTAACTGGGTATACACAAGAAAATTACAGCGATTACGAGTGCGACGCTTGTGATGATGTTCGTGTAGTGGGTCTTGGCTGACATCTTAGGTCTCCTACATCTCACTGACTTTAACTGACGCGATAGGGGCATAATACCGGGATGTCGCTACTAGCGAGTGTAGCCATTGGCGGGGCCGTTGGCGCTGTCCTCCGCCACGCCATTTACATTGTCGTGGGCCGTGCCGAGGGATTCCCGTATGGAACGCTGATCGTTAATGTTCTTGGATGTTTCGGAATTGGAGTGCTGTTATACCTTATCGATCAACGGCAATCGTTGGATATACAGTGGCGACCCGCACTCGTCACCGGGCTACTCGGCTCATTTACGACATTTTCAACATTTGGTTACGAAACGATTGTCTTATGGTCTGCCGGTGAACGCTTGTCAGCGTTAACGGTGGTTCTGTCTAACGTCGTCTTTGGATGTGCGGCAGTTGCGTTTGGGTGGAAATTGGGGAGTAATTTGCCATGACCCAACGTCTTATGTGGCCGTGTTTGAGGCCGGCCTGAAAATTGCTTTAACGTTGAACCATCTGTTGTGGCGCGCTACGCTACATAGGTCGGTCGTGCGTGGTTAGTCGTTCTTGTTTAGGTGCAAGATGGCCATTGTCGGACTTGCATGAGTTCTTGGGGGGCTGTGGTGAAATCTCTTAGATACGTTGTTTTGGCGTTTACTTTTGCAATTTTATTTGAGGCGGCGGACAGTTCCGGACAAAATCCGACAGTGGCTCCCAGCGGGCTGCCGTGCGAGACCGTTGGAAATATACGGTTTATTTGCGATCTTATTAGCCCTGAAGATCTGGCCGTGGTTCCCGGAATGGACTGGGTTATTGCGTCGGGTAATCGTGCAGGAGGGCGGATACACCTCATCAACGCAGGTAATAAGACGGCGACTGTGCTCTTTCCAGGGGGCACTACAAGCGAACGGCTTGATACGAACGTTTATCCGGACTGTCCGGGTCCGATTGATCCGAACGAGGGCGATGATTTTAATGCTCACGGGCTGTACCTTGATCCAGGACAGAATGATGTCCACACCTTGTACGTCGTACATCATGGAAGCCGAGAATCAATTGAGGTGTTTGAAGTAAACGCACGTTCGACTCCGACTTTGACTTGGGTTGGTTGTGCAGTTGCACCAGACCCCCTCGGGCTTAACGGAGTTGTTGCATTACCTGGTGGTGGCTTTGCGACGACCAGTCCCAGAACGGGAGATGTGTGGGAGTGGCAGACAGACACGGGTTGGAGACTGGTACCCGGGAGTGAAAATACCGCACCAAATGGCTTGGAAGTTTCGGCAGATGGACGCTGGTTGTATATTGCCGGATGGGCAGAAGAAAAGCTTACGCGCCTTTCTCGCGGTCAAACACCGATGCAGAAAGATGTAATTGATTTGGGGTTTAGGCCGGACAATTTACGAATGGCACTGGATGGGTCGGTGATATTTGCCGCGGGGCACGGCAATATTCAGGATCCTCGTGCTCCACTGGAAGAGACTTCGAACGTTGCGACCATCGACCCGCAAACGCTTACGGTTGAGCGTATTTTTGAACACCCGGCGATGGCCGGGTTTGTGGCCTCCACGACTGCAATACAGATTGGTCGTGAAATGTGGCTAGGTTCGCACCGAGGCGAACGGGTTGCCTATTTCCCGTTTCCGTAGGTTGGGTAACACTCGAGTGGGGCCGTTTGTCTCAGGTCTAGTTTCGTAAACTAAGTGCATCGGGGTTTTTAAGGAGAGCACTGATGGTTGTATTAAACAAGGTGAAGCTAAATATCAGGAATTGCGCAGGCGCTTTGGTTGTTGGCATTAGTTTGATAGTCATCCCGTTGCCGGTGCTGGGGCAAAATCAGTCAACGACAACGCATCAGTCGTCAATGCCTCAGGTTGCGGTTGGTTCGCAAGGAGATTGGGCGCTCCCCAATCTCGATCTTCATGGAAGTCGGTATGCTGATTTCGATGGAATTAATACAACGAATGTTGATCGTGTAGCTCTTGCATGGACATTTGAAGCAGGTCCGACCAACAGCATTACACAAGTTACGCCATTAGTGATCGACGGTGTCATGTATCTCAATGCAGGAGGGACGTTGTTTGCGGTTAATGCAGCTACGGGTGAATCCATTTGGACGATGACCATGGAGGACACGTTGGAGGCACGTGGCCGCGGCCCAAGCTATGGAGATGGAAAGCTCTATGCTTTTGGCGGTGCAACGATGTACGCGACTGACGCAAAGACGGGCGAGCTGGTTGAGTCGTTTGGAGACGAGGGAAGGCTTGAGATTATCAGTGAAGCGTTGCAATTTAAGTACCCTGATGATTACCCGCCAGGCGTGGATGCGTATGGACTCGGATATCGTTTAACGACTCCACCAGTCTTTCTCGACAACACTTTGTATGCCGGAGTGGCTCTTTCCGAAAACCATATCCCCGGGGGGTTGGTTATTGCGGCGGATGCGACGACAGGCGCCATTAAATGGGTATTTAACACGGTGCCGCAAGGTCCACGCGATGATGGTTGGGAGATCGCTAAAGATACGTGGGGTGACGGGAAGCGCGTTGGCGGTGGCGTTTGGACGCCGCCAGTTATCGATACAGATCTGGGGCTTATGTACATTAACGCAGGTAATCCTTCGCCTGACTATGACGGTTCTGCACGTCACGGCATGAACTTGTTTACGAATTCAACTATTGCTTTGCACATGGAAACCGGGGAAATGGCTTGGTATTACCAAGCGGTGCACCATGATTTATGGGATTGGGACCACGTGACAGGCCCAGTCTTGTTCGATGTTATGCAGGACGGGCAAGTCATTAAAGGCGTAGCGGCTCCCGGGAAGAACTGTCTGATGTACATGTGGCATCGGGAAACAGGCGAGCCTATTAATCCAATGGTCGAGACGGCTGTGCCGACGGAAACCGATGTTCCTGGTGAGCAAGTTTGGCCGACTCAGCCTATCCCGTACAACGCACGGGGGGTTCCAATGACCCCGTTTTGTTCGACCTATCCAATTGTGACTGACCCCGAGGCGAAGGCGCGGGCGCGCCAGATGTACACGCCTTACTCGATAAACGAGTATTACATTGTGTCGCACGGAGGGAGTAGTTGGGGAGCTCCGTCGTTCAGTCCTCGCACAGGATTGATTTACGTATCTGGAAAAGATGGCAGTATTGCCTTTACAGTCAATCCTGTTGGCGACACCTTGGAAATTGGCGTGGACAACGGACACACTGATAACATCGCCGACGGGCCGTATCGGGACGATGTTGCTCCCGTATTTACGGTATCAGCGTACGAACCAGCCACAGGCGCCTTGGTCTGGCAGCAAACGGCATCATCAAACTCGGCTATTGGTGCGAGTGGTAATTTGGTTACGGCGGGAGACCTGGTGCTACAAGGTACGGACGTTGGTGAGTTCTACGCCTTGGATGCTCGGACCGGTGACGAGTTGTTTGTGTATCAACACAATCGTCCTATTCGAGCAAGTCCTTTGACTTACGAGGTCGACGGAAAACAGTATATGTCTGTGGTGTCTACGAACGAGGTCCTGACGTTTTCATTGCCTTAGAGTCAGTATTGTTTAATTGTTACGTTGATGGTTCATCTTTTCCGATAATCGTGCCAGATCTGTAGTATCGCTTTGTGACTTACGATTACGTCATCATTGGTGCAGGTACCGCCGGTTGCGTGCTTGCGAACCGTCTTTCTGCTGATCCTAATACCAGCGTGTTACTGCTCGAAGCGGGCGGTAAAGATGATTATTTCTGGATCGATATTCCCGTTGGCTATCTGTATACCATTGGCAATCCACGCACTGATTGGTGCTACACCATTGAGCCAGACCCAGGACTGAATGGGCGAAGCATCGGTTACGCTCGCGGCAAGGTGCTAGGCGGTTGTTCGTCTATTAACGCCATGATTTACATGCGTGGTCAAAAAAGCGACTACGACCGTTGGGCTTCACTCGGAAATCGGGGCTGGTCGTGGGATGACGTGCTTCCGGTCTTTAAACACTCGGAGGATTATCAGCATGGTGCCGACGATTTTCATGGTGTCGGTGGTGAGATGCGCGTTGAGGAAAAACGTGTTAGCTGGGAGATTTTAGATGCTTGGCGTGACGCGGCCGAAGAATGCGGCATCCCGAAGATTGACGAATTTAATCGCGGTGACAATTTTGGAAACGCTTACTTCCAAATGAATCAACGTGGTGGCCGACGGTGGAGTGGAACCAAAGCGTTTTTGCGTCCCGTTATGGAACGCCCCAATCTCGATATTCGCGTTGGGGCTCAAGTTGAAAAACTGGCTATCAGTTGTACTGATGGCGTCAAACGAGCCACTGGAGTTGTGTTAGTTGCCAATGGCGAGTTAATTCAGGCTAGACGTGAGGTGCTTCTTTCTGCGGGTTCGATTGGTTCACCCCAGATTTTGCAGTTATCAGGTGTTGGCAGCGGATCTCTCCTAAGGCAAAACGGTATTGACGTGGTACATAACCTTCCGGGGGTTGGAGAAAATCTACAGGATCATTTACAAATCAGAACTATTTTCAAGGTCAAGAACACGACGACCTTGAACAAACGTGTCAATTCGATTGTTGGTAAAGCTGCGATGGGACTGGAGTATCTGTTTTTCAAGACTGGTCCACTGACGATGCCGCCGTCGCAATTAGGTGCATTTGCTAGGAGCGATGCTTCCCGCGGATCGGCAAATATGGAATGGCATGTCCAGCCGTTGTCTCTTGACAAGTTTGGCGATCCTTTACACACGTTTGATGCGATAACGCCATCTGTTTGTAATTTACAGCCGACGAGTCGTGGCCACGTACGGTTAAAGAGTTCTAATCCTCGTCACGCGCCAGCAATTACGTTGAATTACTTATCTACTGAGACAGACCGTGAGGTTGCGATTGCTGGCTTACGGGCGACTCGGCGCATTATGGACGCAAGGGCATTGGCACGATTTGAACCTGAGGAGTGGAAGCCAGGCCCAGAGTTCAATACAGACGGCGAGTTGGCTCGAATAGCAGGGGACCTGGGGACAACAATTTTTCATCCAGTGGGCACGTGCAAGATGGGGCATGATGAGCTAGCTGTCGTAAACGATCGTCTCGCCGTGCACGGGATTTCCGGACTTCGAGTTATTGACGCATCCGTTATGCCTTACATCACGTCCGGTAATACCAACGCGCCAACCGTCATGATTGCGGAGAAGGGTGCTGAATTCGTTCGCCAGGATGCTCAGTAGCGACATGTCTTTTGCCAGCGTCAAGCACTACTCAAGGTGAGGCAGGTTACGGTTTTGGTTCAACCGACGTCCATTTTAAGAATGATTGTCGGCTAAGAGGATTGTCCATCCATGAGGTGTCCGGTTCAGTCAGAGCGCACGCGTCGCGTACTGTGAGCCAACCGTTTGGGAGAGCGACCGTGTTTTTTTGTCCCCGGCGTGTGATCCACTGTAATTTGTTTTCTCGTTCGGCTTGTTCCGCAATCTGTAAAGCCATGCGCACATCTTGAACTACGTAATCGAGGACGGTTTGGTGATGACCTTCCGCCCACAGGTTAGGGGCAAGCGCTCCGGACATTCCTTCCGGTTTGCCCTCAATATTCATTGCTTTGGCGGTGTTGTTAATGCCGATGGGAAAGCCTTTTTGGCAGAGCACCTGGAACATCATGTCGATATGACCGTAGGTTAAATCTCGACAGTCGTGCAGTGCATCCGCTTCTTCTGACAAGATGTCGAAGTCGAAACCAGCGCCATTCCACGTGAGTATGGTGTAACCCTGTGTCACGTAGGCTAAAAGGGCATCGACGAGCACACGTGCTTCGGCGTGTGACATACGGGCGGCTGGCATGCCGTTGTCGTTGAGCCCATGCCAAATAACGGGTTCGTTAGGTGCGTCACTTGCCATGACGGCCGCGCACGTAATGCCAAGTGGTCGACAAGAACGCCAGTCGTCGCCATCGACCAGCTGGGCTGTTTCGATGTCGAACGCTAGATATCGTCGTGACATATTTTCTCGAATTCCAATGCAATAAACGTTTTGCTAGCTCGTAAATTGGTGCGGAAGGGGGGAGTTGAACCCCCACGAGCCGAAGCCCACAAGCTCCTGAGGCTTGCGCGTCTGCCAGTTCCGCCACTTCCGCACTCGAAACGACCGGCAAGGGGACCAGTATAACTTAGCGGTGTTGATCGTTAGGGTGCGCAGCGTTTGTCTTGTGCATCTCGAAGCAACGAAGTCAGTAGCGTTTGAGTTGACCTTCAGTGCCGGAGTGGTGACGGCTATACTCAAAGGCAATATTTCAAGGAGTAGATAAGTGGCATTTTCTCGAGCGGTCAGATTTATATTTTCGTTTATAGGCGCGGCCATCGTTTTGTCGATGATGGGGGTGATGTTGATGCTGTTTTTGAGTGGTCGGGGGCCCTCGATAGCCGAGAATTCCATTTTGTGGCTACGCATGCCTTCGTCGCTGGGAGAGCAAACTCCAAACGACATATTCGGTTTGTTCGAGCAACGCACGACGGTCCGTTCCGTAGTTGACACGCTTCGGAAAGCAAAACGCGACGACCGAATTTCAGGTGTTGTCATCATTCCGTCTACGGCTAGTGGTATGTGGGGCAAAGTGCAGGAGGTTCGTGATGCGGTAATTGATTTTAAAACATCAGGAAAACCCATTGTGGCTTACCTCGAGTTTGGTGCAGGACAGGCCTATTATTTGGCTACTGCCTGCGACAAAATTTTCTTAACGCCGTCCAGTCCGCTTAATCTGGTAGGTATTGCTACGTATGATCTTTTCGTGAAGGGGCTTCTCGATTTGGTCGGCGTTGAGGCAGATATGGTGTCGGCGGGCGAGTACAAGACGGCTATTAATCTTTATACGGAGACAACCTACACTCCCGAACACCGAGAGATGTCCGAATCTCTCAACCGTGACATGTATGACCAACTGGTTGATGGCATTGCAGAGGGCAGAGGGCTAATGCCGTCCCGCGTACGTGATGTGATTGATGAGGGGCCGTTTGTGGGAAATGCCGCTGTTCGGTATGAACTGATTGACGCTTTAACTTATGAAGATGAAGTGGTGCAGGAATTAGGGTTGGACGAGGTGCCGAGCATTATCGATTTTGAATCCTATCAGGCGGTTACGGAAGAGAGCCTCGGAGTTCTGCCAGGTCCTCGGGTAGCATTAATTCATGTAGAAGGCACAATCGGTTTTGGTACGAACACTGTAGATCTACAGGGCACTCGCACCACCGGCTCGCAAACATTTGTGGAGGCTGTTCGGGATGCAGGTGCTGACACTTCGATAGAAGCAATTGTGCTCCGTGTCGATAGTCCGGGTGGGGTCGCGATTGCGGCCGACATTATGTGGCGTGAGCTAAAACTTGTAAGCGCAAAGAAGCCATTAGTAGTTTCGATGTCTGATTTGGCTGCGTCTGGCGGCTACTACATTGCCGCTCCAGCTCACGCTATTGTCGCTCAACCTGGAACGCTGACCGGTTCTATCGGTGTTTACGGAGGAAAATATGTGCTCGACGGAGCACTTGAAAAAGTAGGAGTAAATGTAGAGGAGGTCACAGACGGGTCTCAGGCTGGCCTTTATGCTCCGACAGCTCGCTTTTCGACTGCTGCGCGGTCGGCTCTACAGGCGCAAATGGACGAGACCTATGAAAGGTTTCTCCAAGTTGTTGCAGAAGGACGAGGCATGACGAGAGACGAGGTCGATGGCTTGGCTAGAGGGCGTGTTTGGACTGGGCAACAAGCTTTTGAACATGGACTTGTGGATGCTCTTGGTGGATTGCGGAGTGCCCTCGATCTAGCGAAGGTTGAAATCGGTGTTGATCCGGAAACAGAGGTTGTTTTGGTCCCGTACCCTGCGCCATCGTCTTTGTTCGACACCGTAATTGGGACACTGAGTACACGGTCACAGAATAGGGTGGCCGAATGGCTCATACCGTTGAGCGCACGGTCACTTTGGAGCTTTCAATCTTTTCTACAGAAGACGGTGGGACAGCCGCTCGCGTTGATGCCAGTGTTGGTGCCGTAGGCTTTGGATGCTTGCAGACCGTTGTTTATACAGGATTCAGTGCCTGTTCTAAGATGTCGAAGTTGATGTCGATCTCGATCTTTCCCTTAATGTTCTCCATGTACGAACCAAAGAACTGGTTTTGCAGCGAGAAAAGGAGGTCGTTGCGAATGGCGTCTCGGTTGGTTTCAAGTTCTTCGTTGGACGCATCTTCACGCTCTGCAAGGTGCACGATGGTTGCAGAATTTCCAGATTCAATAACGTTGCTGACCTCGCCAGTTTCCAGAGAAAAAGCGGCCGTTTCGACAGCCGCATTGATTCCAACCTGAGGTAGGGACGCACCGCGGGTGACAAGGTCGCTCGAACCTACGGTAAATTCAGCGGCCTCTGCTGCCTCCACAAAGTTCTCCGCGTCCCTAAGTTCACCAACAGCTTCTACGGCTCGTTCTTGGGCGAGCGTAAGTGATTTTTTTCTGATCACGTCTTCTCGGACTTCGGCGCGAACCTCGTCGATTGGCGGGATATATGGGTCTTGCTTCGCAATGACCGTGATGAAGGCCGGTCCAGTTGGTGTTGAGATTGGGCCAGCGACCTCACCAGGTTCGATTTGGAACGCCTGCGACGAAACCTGTTGTGAGAGTCCTAGGCCAAGAATGGGTTCTCCAAATGCCGCAAAACCTGACTCTTGAAGTTCGTAACCTCTCGATATGGCTGCCTGCTCTAAGTCTTCCGGCGTCGTCACTTCAGCCGATATTGCCCGTGACAACGCGGTCGCACGCGATGTGGCTTGTTGTTGCTTAAGCAGGTTTTCTATTGTTTCTCGAACTGTCTCGAAGGACTCTGTTGTTTCTTCTTGTTTTTCGTTGACATTAATGACGTGATAGCCAAAAGAGCTTTTTACCGGGTCCGATATGTCTCCAGCATTAAGTGTAAATGCGACCGCCTCAAACTCCGGAACCATGCGACCACGCCCGAACAAGCCGAGGTCACCGCCCTGTTCAGCGGTTCCTTCGTCGTCTGAATGAAGTCGAGCGAGTTCAGCAAAGTCTTCTCCGCTGCGAGCTTGTTCCGCGAGTTCTGCTGCCTGTGCTTCGACTGATTCGTCCGTATCGCCTTCATCCTCGTTAACGCGAAGCAAGATGTGTTGTGCGCGAATTTGTCCTGGGGTTTGGTATTGAGATAGGTTCGCGTCGTAGTACTGGCGAAGATCGTTGTCGGTCAGATTAATGCCATCAAAGATGGCTCCTTGGTCTAATAAAAGAAAACGAAGCTGCCTTTTCTCAGACACTTCGTAATTGACAGCTTCTTCGCCATAAAGCAGGTCAATGTCTTCATCCGTCACTTCGACGTCATCTCGAAAGTCGATTGCATCAAACGACACCACGTCAACTCTAATTTTTTCATTGCGCCGGCGATGTTCTTCTACAACTTCTATATCCGAAACGCTCATCCAGCTGGTCACGGCCGTTTGCAGACGTTCTAACAAGATCTGTTGACGTATTTCATCCTCGAATTGCGCTGTGCTGACAGGCGGACGTTGACTTTGAAGAAGCTGACGATACGCGGTTTCCCCTATGAACTGACCATCAACTTGGAACGATGGCAGTGTTAGGATTCGCTCACGAATTTCAGCGTCGCCTACGACCAATCCAAGTCTCTGAGCTTCGGTCAGGGCCGCATATTCATCGATCATTTGCTGGAGGATTTGCCGGTCTATGCCGAGGGAGCGAAGCACTTCCTCTGATACCTCTCCGCCCGATTGCAGGCGATAATTATTTAGTTGAGTCGTGTAGATCCTCTGAAAGTCGAGCAAAGAGATTTCGTATTCACCGACTTGGGCTACAACGTCAGATGGAAGCGGGTCAGGTCCGGTAGGAGACATGCCGATCCCAGGCACAAGAGCAACGAAAGCCAAAACGACAAGGCCAAGACTCCACTTAAGCCACCACTTGTGGTTTCGCATTTTGTCAAGCATTGTCATGAAATTACCGTTCTCCCCCGTGTCGGTGTTTGGAAATTAACGAAAGCCCATTTTAGGAGGAGAAGTCTAATGTCGGCAAGCAGTTGACTGGTTGAGATGGTTTACTAGGAGCAATTGTTGGGGGGCGATCCGAATAGGTGTCACGCGCTAAGTGGTTTACAGCTATAACGACGGACCGCGTCATCTCAACTATTGTGGTGTCGAACTGCACGGGTTTGCACAGGCCCGTGTGATATATTTCGTGGTAGCTAAAGGACTTAGCGTGAATGGTACAACCTTTGAATGCGCGCAAGGACCACCTACTGAAAAATTTTTATAACTAGAGGAACTTCCTTAAGTGAATCTTCGTTCCATTTTTTCTTTTTTTTCTAGTGATCTGGCCATCGATCTTGGTACGGCCAATACCTGCGTCTATGCGCGTGGGGAGGGGATTGTAGTCGACGAACCTTCCATAGTGGCCATTAATAAATTGAATGGCCATGTCGAAGCTGTCGGGCGGGAAGCTAAGGAGATGTTGGGACGAACGCCAGGAAATATTATTGCTATTAAGCCACTACATGACGGTGTCATCGCCGATTTTGAAGTTACCGAGAAAATGCTCACCCACTTTATCAAACAGGCGCATCACCGAACGATGCTTTTACGTCCTCGTATCGTTATTGGTGTGCCTTCAGGAATTACCCAAGTCGAGAAGCGAGCGGTAAAAGATAGCGCACATCGTGCAAAAGCGAGTGAGGTCTATTTGGTTGAAGAGGCGATGGCGGCGGCGATTGGTGCTGGCATGCCAATCACGGAGCCATCCGGGAATATGATTGTGGATATCGGTGGAGGGACCACGGATATTGCGGTCATCTCATTGGCCGGTGTGGTTTACAGTAAGGCTGTACGGATCGCTGGTAATGAGATGGATACATCGATCATTCAATACATTAAAAAGACTTACAACATGCTGATTGGTGAGCGTACAGCCGAAGCGCTGAAGAAAAATATAGGTTCGGCGTCTCGACTTGACGAGCGGATCACCTACGAAATAAAGGGGCGTCACCTTATTGAAGGGGTTCCTAAAACCATAACCGTTACAGATGAAGAAATACGTGATGCACTGACGGAAACGATTAACGCGATAGTTGACGCTGTGCGTGTAGCGTTGGAGCAGACGCCGCCTGAATTGTCAGCCGATATCGTTGACCGTGGCATTGTCATGACTGGGGGTGGCGCGATGTTGAAAAATTTAGATAAGCGTCTTCGCGATGAGACAGGCGTGCCTATTGCCATGGCTGAGGATCCTCTATCGTGTGTGGTGCTTGGTGCGGGAAAAATGTTGCAAGATTTTCCATTGTTAAGAAAGATTTCGATCGACTAATGCAATGCTTCCAGTGGTCGATGGTCTAGAGATAGGATGGAAGCGTGCATGTTCTCGCGATTGATGCGAAAGCAAGTTATCGTTGAGATGTGAAGGCGGGTGTTTGTGCTGAATAGAAGACAGCGCATTGGCTACCTAGCGCTAGCGGTTTTTATAGGTCACGTCCTCTTGATTTCCGCGCAAGTAAACGCACGTCCCAATTCGAGTCTATTGAAAACTTTGACATTTGGAACGCTGACTGAGTTGCAACGCGTGATGGCCTCAAGTGTCGGTGCTGCGCGCGGTGTGTGGGACGGTTATGTTCGGTTGCAGGATGTTCAAGAAGAGAATGTAGTGCTTCGTGAGACGGTCGATAGGTTAGAGCTAAGATTGCAGCGCCAAAATGCTCTGGTCCAGCGTGCGAAGAGCTTGCAACATCTGCTTGAGTTGCGAGATTCAACCGATGCAATAACGCTGACGGCAGAAGTTATTGGCGTTGATGCGACGCCGTGGTTTCAGACCCTAACGGTTAATCGTGGTTCATCAGATGGCGTTAGATCTGATTTGGCGGTGATTGCGCCTAACGGCGTTGTGGGGCGTGTGTTGGATTTGCCAGGGCCGCGCGCCGCAAAAGTGCAGTTACTGATCGATCAGAACGCTGCAGCCGGTGCAGTCATCGAGAGAACACGATCGGCAGGAATCGTTTCTGGCCTTGGCAACAATAGTGAACTCCGTATGGATTATGTGTCCAACCTTGAAGATGTTGAGATAGGCGATCGCGTTCTTACATCCGGGACAGATGGAGTCTATCCGAGAGGATTTGTGATAGGCGTGGTGTCTGCTGTTGAGCGTGGTGTGGATCTTTACAAGTCGATTACCGTATCTCCGGTTGTTGACGTCTCTGATCTTGCAGACGTGCTAATCGTAATGTCTGACGAACGTTTGGTACAGGCAGAGGGGTTGAAGTGAGGGTCGCTCGTATCGGTTTGGCGGTATTGATTTCGGTGGTAGCTCAGACCACATATAAAATTTTCATTGATGGTTCGACGTTAGAAATAGACATCCCATTGGTAGTTGTTGTTTCCGTAGCTCTTTCTAGTGGGTCGGTGATCGGAATGTGGACGGGCACGGCTGCAGGTTTGTTGCAGGATGTGATGTCGGGTGGCATTGTCGGTGTTAGTGGACTGGCTAAGAGTATTGTGGGGTTTTCGGTTGGAGTAATTGGTGCGCAATTTCTGGTGACTTCTAATTGGGAGCGTTCACTAATAGTTGTGGCGGCTACGGTATTGCATTTCTTCTGTTTTTTGGGTGTCTACGCGGTCATTCCAAGTGCTGGGCCGCAGGTGTTTTCTTCAACATTACTTTTACAGGCCGTTAGCAACGGCGTAATAGCGCTAACAATATTTTACGTGGTAGAGCATGCGCCAAGTGTCATGCTGCATCTCCGCCGCCGCCGAGGGATTTCTCCTAGACGGTGGCGCGTTAGTTGAACCGCATGAAAGTAAGACATTCTGTTCACGATGTTACTCGGGCGAGGCGATTACTCGTTGCGTTTCAGGTTTCCATTGTGTTTGTGTTCGCGGGCTTACTCGTTAGCTTCTGGTATTTCCAAGTCGGACAGCACAGCAAATTCTTGGAAATGGCAGAGAATAATCATCAGCGTCACTATGCGCTTCGCGCACCGCGAGGTGTCGTTTTTGATCGGCACGGTCGCGTGTTAGTTGAAAACAGAAATTCATTAAACATCGCACTTGTCAGAGATCGAATAGAGAATGTTGAACGGTTACTGGCTTCGTTGGCGGAGGTGCTTGAGCTCGATGAGGAAGTTTTAAAAGAGTCACTTGTCAGTGGGGGCAATGAGTCTCACCGGCCCATTGTTATCATCAGGGACGCATCTTTAGAGCAGGTCGCCGCCATTGCTGCGCGGAAGCTAGAGTTTCCGGCGGTAGTTATAGAACAGACCCCCGCACGGCACTATCCTGCTGACAAACTAGCAGCCCACTTGTTTGGATATGTCGGTGAGATTACCAACCAGCAGTTGTCGTTAGCGAAATTTGATAATCACCATAGTGGCGACATCGTTGGACAATCGGGTGTCGAGCTCAGCTACGACAATTTATTAATGGGGGTTGATGGCACTCGCCACGTGACTGTCAACAGTCTAGGTCGAGAAATTGAGGCTCTCGGCGAAGTGTTGCCGATTGAAGGAAATCACCTTCAATTGACGATCGACTACGACTTACAGCGTGCCGTCGAGGATGCGTTTCAATACGCTGGTTTTACGGGCGCGGCGGTCGTGATGGACCCGAACAGTGGAGAACTTCTTTCGCTAGTGAGTTTGCCTGCTTATGATCCTAACGCCTTCTCGTCCGGGATAGGTCTAGATAACTGGGCTAGGTTAAATGATGACGCACATCGGCCTCTTCAGAATAGGGCGTTACAAGGGAGGTATGCGCCCGGTTCGACTTTCAAGATAGCGATGGCCGTTGCGGCGCTTGAGGAGGGTGTTGTTGATTCAGATTTTGAGGTTTCGTGTGGTGGGGGCGGAACATTTTATGGAAGGTTTTATAGATGTCACACAACCCACGGAAGAGTCGGACTAGACGAGGCACTTGAAAAATCTTGCAACACGTATTTTTACACGCTTGGTGAGAAGCTCGATATTGATCAGATCAGTAAATGGTCGAGAGTGTTGGGTCTTGGGGAGCTAACTGGCATTGATCTTCCGTATGAAGTTCAGGGCATTATGCCGTCGAGGGCGTGGAAGCGCGACAACTCCGGTGAGCGCTGGTACCCAGGAGAAACCATCTCTGTAGCTATCGGCCAAGGGCAGGTGTCGGTGACACCGATTTCGTTGGCGGTGATGATGTCAACGCTGGCGAATGGTGGTCAGAAGGTTGTTCCGCAGTTACTGAAGTCCTACGACGATGGTACGGGATGGCGCCCAAGGCGTTCGGAGGCGAATAGGGTGCTGTCGTCAGCCCCTACTATATCTCCAGAAACAATTGAGAAGGTTATGGAAGGTTTGTGGATGGTCGTCAACCGAGAAGGAACAGGGCGCCGTGGTCGGATTGAAGGTCGTGATGTGGTGGGGAAGACTGGAACGGCGCAGGTGATTTCTTTAGCTGGCCGTGAGGCGGCGGTGGAAAGTGCGCGCGATCTTCGGGATCATGGCTGGTTTGTCTTTGCAGCGCCTCGGGATAATCCAGAAATTGCAGGGGTCGTTTTCGGTGAACACTCTGAGCACGGCTACTTGGCGGCACCGATTGCCCGTCACGTAATGGAAACTTTCTTTGCTAAACGAGACGGTCGCACGCTGCCGAAGTTGTCTGTGCCAGTTCACGTGCGTCAGCCGATTCCGACATCCAATGCTCCTTTGTCTGATACGCGGCCGAACGCGGGGGGCGGGTGATGTTTGAACGACGTCTCTTTGCGTACATCGATTGGATGTTGGTTGCTGCGATTGGTGTGCTGTGCTTGATCGGTCTCGTTATGATTTTTAGCGCTACTTACGATCCTGTGACAGATCAAGTAGGGTCGCAGTTTTACCGCCAGATTTTCGGTATTGTTCTTGGTGTTATTGCGGTTGTAGTGTGCTTGGTTATTGACTACCGTGTGTTGGTCGAGCGCTCGTTGTTGCTGTACGTTGGACTTGTTGCGTTGTTACTCTACACGCTTTTTTTTGGAATCGAACAGGGAGGGGCACAGCGTTGGATCGGGCTTGGCGGTGTTAATCTACAGCCGTCTGAGTTTTCCAGGGCGGTGGTCGCGCTTGTTTTGGCGTATTTCTTTTGTCAAGGTCGACAGGGGGCGCAGCGTCCGGTCGACTGGTTAATCGGTTTGGCATTTGTTGGAATTTTGTTCTTTCTGATTGCAAAGGCACCCGATCTTGGCACGGCCGTCACACTGTTGCCAGTCTGTCTCGTGATGATGGTATTTGCTGGATTAAAACTCCGGGTTCTCGCGACGATCATGCTACTCGGGCTGCTTGCGGCTCCAGCTGTGTGGTCTTACGGACTTCAGGACTACCAACAAACCAGGATTGCGAGTTTTCTTGATCCGGAACAAGATCCGCTGGGTGCCGGATACCAGCAGATTCAAGCGAGGATCACCGTTGGTTCTGGTGGGTTGACTGGGCGAGGTTTCTTAGAAGGCACGCAAAGTCAATACGACTTTCTTCCGGTGGCACACAATGATTTCATCTTTTCTGTACTGGCAGAGGAGCAGGGTTTTCTAGGTGTACTGTTTGTTCTCGGTTTGTATCTTTTCGTGATCTTACGTTCGCTCGATGCGGCGCGCGTGGCTAAAGATCGGGTGGGCATGTATCTGGTTGTGGGGATCATGGCCGGGTTTTGTTTTCAAGTTATATACAACGTAACGATGTCGGCTGGCCTCGCTCCCGTCAAGGGATTGACGCTCCCGTTAATGAGCTACGGAGGTTCTTCGATCATCGCTACTCTCGTGGGGTTTGGGCTCATTCTGAATGTAAGAATGCGCCGGTTTACAAATTAATGACCTGGAGCGGTGCAGTAGTGCGCAACATAAAAGGACGGCGTATGGCGAGGATGTCGGTCGATGAGTCTCGAATTGGACTCATGGTCAAGTCGGTGTCATCTGTCTGTCATGAAAATGCTAACGCTCTGTGCGGCTCAGGTTTACTGGAGATTGTGACGTATGAACAAGGAGATGATCGTCTCCTCGAATGGCCACGAAGTGGTCGCGGCTATCCTCGAGGACGACCAAGTTGGTGAGATTTATATTGAACGCGAGCGTTCACGCGGTGTCGTCGGAAACATCTACAAAGGTAGAGTTAACAAGGTGCTTCCCGGCATGCAGTCGGCGTTTGTTGATATTGGGCTTGAGCGGGATGCGTTCCTTTATGTTTCCGATGTTATCGACACCGTAGAAGCATTTGATCGTCTGGAGACGGGTGAGTCTGACGATGTTTCTGAGAAGGTGTCGAGCCCGTCTGCCACTGACTCGCCTCAGAATGGACAGAGCACGCGCCAACGAGGCGGTGGTCGTGGGCGGTCAGGTCAACGGGCCGCGCAAAAGAATCACCAAAAAATAGAAGAGTTGCTGACTCCGGGTCAGGAAATATTGGTGCAGGTTGTAAAGGAGCCGTTGGGTACAAAGGGGGCTCGAATTACGTCTCACGTGAGTGTGCCTGGACGATTTCTGGTATTCATGCCGACTTCTGACAGCATTGGTGTCTCGAGAAAAATTGACACGCGGGATGAGCGGTCAAGGCTAAGAGGCATTGTGAAGCAGTTTCGTGAAGAACACGATTTCACCGGCGGAGTCATTATCCGCACAGCTGCCACGAAGCGGTCTAAGGAAGATATCACGGGCGACCTTTCTTATTTTCACCAACTGTGGAATGAGACGCGCGAGAAAATGGATTCGTTGAGTGCGCCGGCGGTGTTGCATCAAGAAGAAAGTCTGGTAGCTAAGTTGTTACGAGATTTTTTGACGAATGATTTTTCGGCCATACGTATCGATGACCAGAAGGAGTACGAACGTGTTTCGAGATTGATCGGGCGGATTATGCCAAATCTGGTTTCTCGGGTTCAGCACTATACAAAACCTTTTCCGATATTTGAAGAGTATGGTGTTCAGTCAGAGATCGATAAAGCTCTCCGCAGCAAGGTTTGGTTGAAGTCCGGGGGGTACATTGTTATCAATCAGACCGAAGCTCTAGTCGCTATTGATGTTAACACCGGAAGATACGTTGGAAAACGTACTGGCAGGCTCGAAGATACGATCGTTAAAACGAATGTTGAGGCGGCAGTAGAAATTGTTCGACAGATTCGCCTTCGTGATCTTGGCGGCATCATTGTGCTTGATTTTATTGATATGGAAGAGCGGAGAAATCGCAATAGGGTCGCGCAAGTGTTTGAACAGGAACTTCGTCGAGATCGCTCGCCATCGAAGACGGTGCAGGTGTCTGATTTTGGTCTGATCATTGTTACGAGAAAACGAGTAAAACAGAGTCTGGAGCGGCAACTGACGGACCCGTGTCCGTATTGCTCTGGCAGTTCAGTCATTAAATCGACGTCAACTATTTGTTACGAAATATTGGCGGAGATCAGGAAAATCAGTGGAGAGTTTGATAGGCAACGCGTGCAGCTCAGAGTTAATCCTGAAATAGCTAGAGTGCTCCAGCAAGAAGAACGTGGTGTATTTCGTGAACTTCGTCGCGTGCTTGGTCGCGAAGTCACGATTAAGCCTGATGTTCAACTTCACCACGAGCAGTTCGATGTGCTCGCCGTTTAAGCAGTGAATCACTGCATCTAAACAGCGGACAAGATAAGTTATGGCATCTTAACTTCTGCTTTGGCGTTTCAGTTTCGTTGAGATCCTGCACGATGAGTTTGCAATACGATTTTCAATGTGGGTAGCGCTGATAATGTTTAAACATGCCGCCAACGAATTTTTTCGAATTGACGGACTTTCTTTTTAATCACTACCACTCCTTCCATTAGGAGCATTTTTCGTTTGACTTCTAAAATACTGTAACCGCCGATGTGTCCTCCTGAGCCGACGACCCGATGGCAGGGCACTGACGAGGATTTACAGTTTCGCATTATGTTGCCGACGGCTCTCCACGCCAGAGGAGAGCCAGCTATGGATGCGACGTCCGCATAGGTTGCGACTCGGCCGTGAGGTATGGAACGTACAGCGGCCAAAACGCGGCGCGTGAATTTTGCGGAATTACCGTAAGGGCTTGTCAATGTTGGTACAACTGCTCTAGCGAGTAGGTGTCTTTCTCCAGATTTCATTGATGCTTTCGGCACTTAGTATTTTTGTGGCAAAAGCAATCTGTCCCGTATGCAATGCATAGTGGGTCAATTGAAGCTCGATAACTTCCATGATCGTGCTCGGTTTTCTTGTTCGATGGGTCTGTTCGAGGAGGCGGTTTGGGCTGAGTTCGCTTAGGACCGAGTTGGCTTCAGAAATGGCGTCGTCAAGATGTGCCAACAACTCGTCGTGGGGCATCCGCCGACGTTCATTGAACTCGGTGTCCCGGTCTCGCACGAAATCGCTATTTCCAATCACATGGCCTATATAGAACTTCGTTGAGCCGGCGCAGTGCAGTACAAGATTACCGATTGAATTCGATAAATCGTTTGGTCGCCACCAGAGCTGTTCTGCATCGAGACTATTGATACAGGTCTGAACCTGACCAGTAAGGTGTACACAGAGACGTGACCGAGCCAGATTAATAAATGTTGAGTGTTCAGCTAGAGGCATCGGAATACTCCTCTCGACGTCGCATGACAGGAAGGTAGCAAAAACCTGACAGAACAAGGTCGTAGATAGCGGCAGCACCTGGATACCAATCGGGCACGGTTGTACCCGCGACCAGAGGGGCTACCCGAAGTAGCGTAACCACGGAATGAATGAACCATGTGCAAGCAAGTGTAGTGAGTGCTTGTCTGGGCGTCAGTGTCATGGTGATGCCCGCAACAGCGAAGAACCCGACAGTTAACGCGACGTCAAAGCCTGTGCCGATAGTGTCTGAGTTTAGGAGCACTAATCCGAGAAATAGGCCAGCCTGTAACACAAGTAATAATGCCGAATACTGTGCAAGTCGAAGACCGATTATTAAGTGTTTTGGACCCGCGTTGTCTGTACGATTAGCTGTTATCGATAATGAGACGACACCTGCGCCGAGTACAAGAGATGCGAGTAAAAATGCCAGAAACGTGTTAGGCAATGCTTTATTACAGTACGCGACAATATCCCGTATCGCGCTAACGTTAACCCTCTAGGGGTTGGCGATTATTGTAGCCTTGATATCGATGGCCATGCAGCAGGTCAGTCAGGATTCGTTTCGGGGTCATATTTAATTTACGCGTTTTTGAACATCGCCGGTGGCCATGAGTGTTGCCGGTGTCGGGTGTAAAGGCGAGAGCCGGGGGTTAGAGACAGCGATGACGGACAGGCGGGCTCCAGCGAAGGTACAGATTCTGTCCTTAACCGCGTCGATAGCGCTTGCTGCCGTAGCGTTTACTTTTAGTGAAGTCCTGCCAGGTCGTGTTCGGGCGTTAATGGGAATCGTTGCGTTTCTCTTGGTAACGATATTTTTTTCAGCGAACGTTAATGCTATCAGGTGGAGAACGGTAGCTTGTGGATTTGGACTACAGCTTTTACTGGCGGTCGTAGTACTGAAACTCACTATAGTCGGGGTCCGACCGGGATATGCGGTGTTCTCGGCTTTGGCTACTGTTGTGACGAAGTTTCTCGAATTTACCAGTGCGGGGGCGGTGTTTGTTTTCGGTGTGATTGCGGATCCGCAGGCGATGGGTTCAGTGTTTCCAAACGGTTTTGTTTTGGCATTTGCGTCCTTACCGATCATTATTTTCGTTTCGTCTGTGTGTGCTGTTTTGTACCACTTGGGTGTCGTTCAAGTAGTTGTAGGCCTAATGGCGAGAGCTATGATGCCGGTGATGGGAACAAGTGGTGCAGAAACATTGTCGGCAGCCGCGAATGTATTTGTGGGGCAGACGGAGGCACCGCTCGTTGTGCGCCCTTATGTGTCGAGGATGACGCGCTCGGAACTGTTGGCACTCATGATCGGTGGGCTGGCGACGATCGCTGGCAGCATGTTCGCGGTCTATGTGGGCCTCGGAGCGGACCCGATCGCGATGCTGACAACTAGTGTCATGGCAGCGCCATGTGGACTGTACCTGGCCAAGATCCTGTTGCCGGAAACTGAGCTGCCTGATACGAGTGGGGATGTCACTGTTAAGATCGAAAAAGAACACGTCAACGTGGTTGATGCAGCTGCTGCTGGTGCAGCAAGTGGAATGCACTTAGCGCTGAATGTTGCGGCGATGCTGATCGCGTTTTTAGCTTTTGTGGCGATGCTTGATTTTGGGCTCGGCGTGATTAGTCCCGGCATGTCGTTGGCGCGTGTGATGGCTGTTGTTTTTGCACCAGTGGCTGCACTTATTGGAGTAGGTAGTGCAGACATTCCCGTTGTTGCGGATTTACTTGGAACCAAACTCGTCATGAATGAGATGGTGTCTTACGTTAAGTTAAATGGAGAATATCTCGGTGCTATCAGTGACCGTACACACACGTTGGCTAGTTTCGCCCTCACTGGTTTCGCTAACTTCGGTTCAATCGGTGTGTTACTGGGTGGTATTGGTGGGATGGCTCCGGATCGTCGGGCGGACATCGCTAGTTTGAGTATGCGCGCTTTACTGGGTGGTTTTGTCGCGACCTTATTAAATGCATCGATTGCCGCCTTATTGCTCTAGTCTCGCTCTAAACTACTAGCGTGAAACCTTGGGTGTTTTTTCGCACAGCCGTTATCGTGGTGTTTTATGTTACCGACTATTGAGTGGAAAACAGACCATGTCTTGATGGTCGACCAGCGCAAATTACCTACTCAGGAAAAATACGTTGAACTCCGAACAGGCCGTGAGGTGTCACGTGCCATCGAAAAGATGGTTATACGTGGAGCTCCTGCGATAGGCGTGGCGGCGGCAATGGGTTTAGCGCTTGGTGTGACAAAGAGTAAGGCGCGGGGTGCGACCACGCTTGCTCCAGAGTTTTACAAGTTGTGCGACATCATGGCGGCCACCCGCCCTACGGCGGTAAATTTATTTTGGGCGATCGAGCGAATGAAGCGGGTGTTTAAGCGAGCCCATAGTGAGGGCCGTTCGCCTGGTGAGATTGGCAAGATGATGGTTGTTGAAGCGCGGCGGATTCACGATGAGGATGTGGAGAGTTGTCGGGCGATGGGTGTCCACGGTTCTGCGTTACTGCCGCAGTCGGGACGGGTCCTGACGCATTGCAACGCGGGTGCGCTGGCGACGGGTGGCTATGGTACGGCCTTGGGTGTAATACGTGCTGCAGTAGAAAGTGGAAAAAGCATTGCTGTGTACGCTGATGAGACCAGACCTTTCCTGCAAGGCGCAAGACTTACAGCGTGGGAACTGCAAAGGGACAGTATCAAAACCACGGTCATCACCGACGGTATGGCTGGCTCGCTTATGAAAACTGGTTTGGTTGATGTTGTGGTAGTTGGTGCGGATCGAATCGCGGCAAACGGTGACGTGGCCAACAAGATCGGTACGTATACCGTTGCGGTGCTTGCCAGGGAACATGAAATTCCGTTTTACGTTGCTGCACCTACGTCTACGGTTGATTTAGAGACCTCTGATGGAAGTGGCATTCCTATTGAGGAACGTAGCTCGAAAGAGGTGACTCATGTGGGGTCAGCACGCATTGCGCCAGAGACTGTCGAAGTTTGGAATCCAGCATTCGATGTGACTCCGAACCGTTATGTTGCAGCGATCATCACTGAGAAAGGCATCTGCCGTCCTCCGTATCTGGAGAGTCTGAGAGGTATTTGTGAGGCCGGTTAACGGGTATTCGTGAATATTCTTGCCATTGAAACTTCTTGCGATGAGACGGCGGCCGCCGTTGTGTCCGAATCCGGCGATGTGGCGCGTCCATGGATGGTGCGGTCGAGCATAGTAGCGTCGCAGGTTGAAGTGCACCGTGAATGGGGTGGCGTGGTGCCAGAAATTGCCTCCCGACAGCACGTGCGTGACATATGTGGGGTGGTTGAGCGTGCGGTTTCTGATGCGAAATTGACGTTTCAGAAAATCGATGCTGTTGGCGTGACTCAGGGCCCCGGTCTCGTTGGTTCGCTGCTCGTTGGGGTGGCTTTTGCTAAATCGATTGCGGTGTCACTCAATATTCCTTTGGTTCCGGTTCATCACCTTGCCGGGCATATCGAGTCACTTGTCATTCAGGGTGGCGAGATGGTGTGTCCCGCGGTTGTGCTTGTCGTGTCTGGGGGGCATACAAATCTGTATGTTGTGGATTCACCTGGTGATTATCGGTTGATAGGGCGGACTCGTGACGATGCGGCTGGCGAGGCCTATGACAAAGTGGCGTCTTTGTTGGGTCTCGATTATCCCGGTGGACCGGTCATTGACCGGCTTGCCAAGAATGGTGACGACCAGGCCATTGAGTTTCCGTTTGCACGTATGACGCACGATGATCGGAACGCTGGTCCATCGGTTAGTCAACCGGTAGGGCTCGCGGCGGTCAGAAGGCATCGTGAGCTTGAGTTCAGCTTTAGTGGCCTTAAGACGGCGGTGAAGCGTCACGTTCAGCAAAGGCGTGATCAAATTGGAAGCGACGAAGTGATGACGGATAGCGAGATTGCTGACATCTGCGCGAGTTTTCAGCGAGTTGTAGTCGACACCTTGTTGGATCGGACGTTTCGTGCCGCTCGCCGTTACGGTGCGAAAAGCGTTGGTATTGCTGGAGGAGTTTCGGCTAATTCCCGCCTGCGAAGTGATGCTGAGTTTCGGTCGAGGCAAGTGGACGTGCCACTGTTTTTGCCGAGCGTTGCTCTCGCTACGGACAATGCAGCGATGATTGGTGCAGCGGGATTGCGCCAAATAAAAACAGACGGGGCGAGTGCGCCGATTGATTTGAATGCTCAAGCATCGCTGGCGCTCTAAAACGGCTGTAGTGTTTTTGGGCGAAGGAGAGAATGATTTGGTTGGGAGTGCACCAAAATGAGTCGTTGGTATCAACAAACCCATTGGCGCATCTTGGTCGCGCTCGCGCTAGGCCTCGGATACGGAGTGGCGGCGACTTTTCTGGGGTTGGGGGATTTTACGGCGGACTGGATCGCACCTTTTGGAACAATTTTCCTCAGGTTGCTTCTACTGATTGCTGTCCCATTGGTACTTGCGTCTCTCATCACAGGGATTGCGTCGCTAGCTGACCTTCAGAAATTGTCTCGAATAGGTGGCAAGACGATTGCCATCTACCTTGGCACTACCTTCGTCGCGTTACTCATTGGGCTCAGCGTGGTGAACATTGTACGGCCAGGCGAAACGGTGCCTGACAATTTAAGAGAACGACTCCAAAGTACTTATGCGACCGACATCTCAGATCGAGAAGTCGCGGCTCAGGATGCACGCGAACGTGGCCCGCTAGATCCGATTGTCGATATGGTTCCTGAAAATATTCTTGGTGCAGCGACCAATAATCGGGCCATGCTGCAAGTCGTGTTTGTCGCGTTTCTGTTTGGAATAGCGCTAATGCTGTTACCCCGACAGCAGGCGAAACCGTTGCTGGACGTGTTTGAAAGCCTTAATGCCGTCATCATCAAGATCGTTGAAATGGTGATTCAGTTTGCACCCGTTGGTGTGTTCGCCTTGATTGCTGGCACCATTACGGCCGTATCGGGTGACAGTCCTTCAGATGTATTTCAACTCCTAAGTGCACTTGCCGTTTACTGTGCGACCGTTTTGCTTGGCATGACTATGCATGCGTTCCTTGTCTACCCAGCTCTCATACGAGTGTTCACTCCTGTTAAGGTGCGCGAGTTCTTGGCCGGCATTGTGCCTGCCCAACTAGTCGCCTTTTCTACATCGTCCAGTGCGGCTACGTTGCCCGTAACGATGAAAAACGTGGAACGAAATCTTGGGGTGTCATCTGAAGTCACGTCTTTTGTATTGCCGCTTGGAGCAACAATTAACATGGACGGTACTGCTTTATATCAGGCCGTTGCGGCAGTATTTATCGCGCAAGCCTTAGGTATTCCACTTGACCTAGGTGCGCAGGCGACGATTGTCTTCACAGCATTACTTGCATCCATTGGAACGGCGGCTGTACCGAGTGCGGGTATCGTTATGCTTGTCATCGTTCTCGAGTCCGTTGGTGTGCCGGTGGCTGGGATTGCGCTCATTCTTGGCGTCGACCGTATTCTTGATATGTGTCGTACGGCGGCGAACGTGACTGGAGATGCTGCGGTTGCGGTAATTGTTGCCTCCAGTGAGGGGCAGCTGTCGCCGACACCCTGAAATAGCCTTGCGGAACGGATTTGACCGATCGCTTAATTGTTTGCTGAAGGATTAAACATGCAGCCCACGCGTGAACAGGCCTGGTCCCTACTCACTGAGTTCACGGAGAGCGATAGTTTGTTGAAGCATGCCCTAGCCGTGGAGGCCGCTGTTCGTGGTTACGCTGCGGTATATCAAGAAGACCTAGAGGCTTGGGGGGTCGTCGGTCTCATTCATGATTTCGATTATGAGCGTTGGCCCGATCCTGCAGACCATCCGTTTAGAGGGAGCGAGATTCTCCGCGAACGTCAGTATCCTGAGTATATGATTCGGGCGATTTTGTCTCATGCCGACTACAGTGGCGTGAAGCGGGAATCGAAACTCGAGCATACTTTGTTTGCTTGCGATGAACTTGCAGGGTTTATAACTGCGGCGTCACTTGTTAGGCCCACGAGAAGCGTTCTTGATCTTGAAGTTCGCTCCGTTAAGAAGCGGATGAAGGATAAGGCTTTTGCAAGAGCGGTTAGCCGTGACGATCTCATTCAGGGTGCAGAGGGTCTTGGTGTCCCACTCGAAGACCATATCGGCAACGTTATTGGTTTTATGCGTGGACAAGCTGAGATGCTTGGTTTGCGAGGCACGCTGTGAATCTTGGCGTAATTGCAGTTGTCCTCACCTATGCACGTTGAGCATGTTTTTTTTTATGGAACGCTCATGCAAGGTTTTGCATTGCGTCAGCGTGTGCAACTTGACGCATTGTTAGAATATTTAGGAAGAGGGGTTGTTATGGGGCAACTTTTCGATCTCGGTCGATATCCTGGTTTGGTTTGTGGTGATGGTCAGGTATTTGGCGAGTTGTACCGTATTTTGGAAAACGACACTTTGCTTACGCGCACGGACTCTGTAGAAGGCTATAAAGTGCGTGATCTAACAGCTAGTGAGTATCGGCGAGTGTTGCGGCCTGTACGCGTAGAGGATGGAATGGCGGTTGAGGCCTGGGTTTACCTATACAACCTCTCGGTTGGGGCTGCGCCACGAATTGTTGGAGGAGATTACCGCCGTTACGTCGACAAGTTGTCTGTTAAGAGTGACGGTTAAACCGTTTCCACGGACTTAATCTGTAGGATTTGCACGTTAGTGAGGGATGACGGCTGGCCCGACAGTCGGTCTGTCATTGAAACACTCTTTGTTATGATTTTGGTCCGCGATTGAGGGGTGCGCAGCGAGGTTAGATGTCAGAGAAGATAATTGGAGTGGTCGGATGTGGGTTGATGGGTTCGGGTATAGCACAGGTGTGCGCGCAGGCTGGGTATCAGACTGTAGTAAGTGAAGTTGACGAGGCGATTCTCGCTAAAGGTCTTGACCGAATTAGTTCGTTTCTTGAGGCAGGTGTTGAGAGGGGAAAAGTATCTGCTCTTCTGAGAGATACAACACTGTCCAATCTTAGTGGCGTCACGACTCTTGAAAAACTGAGCGGCTGCGACCTCGTTATCGAAGCTGTTGTGGAGAACATTGATACAAAACGGGAAGTTTTCTCGACGCTTGACGCCATTGTAGGGCCTGGCACCCTGTTTGCGTCGAATACGTCCTCACTTTGTATCACTGAGATTGCCGCCTTAACCGGGAGGCCAGACCGTTTTGTTGGCCTCCACTTCTTTAGCCCGGTTCCAGTGATGAAATTAGTTGAGGTGATACGTGGGTTGGCGACGAGTGATGAGACATATAAACAGGCATTCGATTTTGGGCGGAGCCTAGGTAAAGAACCAGTCACGGCTCCAGACCGGCCCGGGTTCATTGCAAACCGTCTTTTGATTCCTTATCTGCTTGATGCCATCCGAGCTTACGAATCAGGCGTGGGATCTTTGGAGGACATTGACAAAACGATGTCGCTAGGTTGTGGCCACCCGATGGGGCCATTTGCCTTACTTGATTTTATTGGCCTTGATACCACGTATTACATTGCTAATATCATGTACGAAGAGTTTAGGGAGCCAATGTATGCAGCACCTCCGTTACTAAAACGAATGGTCCTAGCCGGGCGCCATGGGAAAAAAAGCGGTCGTGGGTTCTATACGTACTGACAACTAAGTCTATGAACGAGGATCGGATTAAGAAAGCGGTCGAGAGTTTGCTCGAAGAGATTGGCGAGGACCGCACGCGGGATGGTCTGGCTCGAACCCCAGAACGGGTTGCCAAAGCCTATAAATTTTTAACGAGCGGATACGACCAGGATATTGACACCGTGATTAATAAGGCGCTTTTTGCGGTGGACTACAGTGAGATGGTTATCGTTAAAGATATCGACTTTTATAGCTTGTGCGAACATCACCTGTTGCCGTTCTTTGGTAAATGTCACATTGCTTATCTTCCACGTGATCGGGTAGTGGGGCTTAGCAAGATTCCTAGACTCGTTGATGTTTTTAGTCGACGTTTACAGATACAAGAACGACTCACTAATCAGATTGCGGAAATTATTCATGAGAAGCTCAACCCACTTGGCGTGGGTGTCGTGGTCGAAGCGACCCATCTCTGTATGCTTATGAGGGGAGTCGAGAAGCAAAATTCGTTTGCCTTGACGAGTGCGATGTTTGGTTCATTTCGGAACGATGCGAGGACGAGGGCAGAATTTTTGGGCTTATTGAATCTTCGGGGAGACATGCGTGCAGCGCTTGATCCTGCTCATGGCACAAAGATCGACCAACATGGAGTGGAGGAGTAGACGGACAGTGGATGTCATACGTCGAGGAGTAGTGTTCGTAGTGGCGCCTGTGGCCTTTTCTTGTGCGGTGTTTGCGCAGAGTGTCGAGACTCTACCTGCAGATGTACGTTGCCCGTCAGTGTTGGGGATCGGCCTTGATACGGATGTAGTATTTTGTGACGTTCTACTGCAGCAGGAGGCCGGTCTAGGCTCTATGGTTCTTCTTCCTGCACGACAGGGCGAGGCAACGTTATCATTTGATTTACATAATCGCCATACCTACTCTGAGGAAGAGACTTTAGCCGGAAACGCGTACGCGTCTTATACCGCAGAGGTTGCCGTTGCGACCGCCGATGGTGAGGTCTTGAGTAGACGTTTTATACGCAGCGAATTTCGTTCAGCTTCTGATTTAGTCGATCGAGTTTCCGGAGGAGCGGGCCCACAGGGAGTTAAGGCGATTGCACCGACTGGAACTGAGAGGGTGTTTGTGTCTGTCCCGTCTCAACTTGAAGAAGTATTCATTGTGGGTCAAGGGTTGTCCGTTGTGCGGCGAGAGAGTCGGGATGAAGCTAATACACTCGGAGGCCCTGTGGCGATAGTTAGTAACGTCCTAATTGAATTTCAACCTCGCTAACGGATAAAACACGAAAGTTATGGTTCACTACGACCTCATTATCATTGGTGCCGGCCCAGCCGGGTTGGCTGCAGCTATTGCCGCGAAACAAGCGGGGCTTCATTACAAAGTATTTGAAAAAGGTGCGCTGGTAAATTCTCTTTTTCACTTTCCAAGCCAGATGGTGTTTTTTACTACGCCTGATCTTTTAGAGATTGGTGGTTTGCCTTTTGTAACTCCGCATGGCAAACCAACTCGTGACGAAACGCTTCGTTACTATCGGCGTGTAGTTGAAGCGTTTGAGCTTGAGATTGACTACGGATTTCTAGTGAACTCTATTCAGTTGGAGCCTAGCGACGACATGTTTAGTGTGCGGACTGAGAACAGTGCGGAAGTAAGGGAAAAATGGTCTGCTCGTACCGTTGTTATCGCGACGGGGTGCTACGACCGGCCAAATAGGCTCGGTGTTCCCGGTGAAGATCTGTCGCACGTTTCACACTATTTTACTGAGAGCCATGGATTTTACGGTAAACGTGTCGTAGTCGTCGGTGGGAAAAACTCAGCGGCAGAAGCGGCACTTGAACTATACCGAAGTGGTGTTGACGTCACGCTTGTACACCGTGGTTCAGAACTCGGGTCATCAATAAAGTACTGGGTAAAACCAGACATAGAAAATCGTATCAAAGAAGGTTCCATACCAGCTCGCTTTGAGGCCAACGTGGTGGAGATACAACAAGATGCGGTGCTTGTGAAAACTGGGGAACTGGTGGAGAGACTTCCCGCGGATGGCGTGTTCCTACTAACAGGTTATATAGCGGACGTCGACTTTCTTCGTTCGGCTGGCATTAATGTGGACTCAAATAATGTTCCAGAGCGAGACACGGAATCGTTTGAAACGAATGTGCCTGGACTCTATATTGCAGGTGCGGTTGTTGCCGGAGCAAATAGGGGAGAAGTGTTTATTGAAAATGGTCGATTTCACGGTCGTGTTGTCGTTGACCATATTGTGAAGCGACTTGAGCGCGTCTCGCTAACGATTTCATAGGCTCGAACGTCGCACACAAGGCGGAGCGAAAGAGTTTATATTTACCTCGGTTCCAGCTGGACTATGTTACTGAATGCCATGCTTGTAATGCCGATGCGTAGTCATATGTTGCATCTGGAGTAGTTCAATGAGCGCCTGGCCGCGTTCGTGAGCGCCCTGCCTTTCAAGTAGGAATTGCTTTTCAACCATGTCGAATTCGTAGTACTGGGCAATAGTGTTAACGAGTTCAATATCTGTCATTTCTTTTGGTATTTCGATGTTCGCACCAGAGTCTTTAAGGTTATTGGTGAGTAAGTTTTCGAGGCGTGTTCTTATGGCGTTTAAGAGTTGAAGTTCTTGGTCCGTGCATGGTTCTTCAATGGTATCGATTACAGCCTGGCGGTAGTTTCCCTTCTGGTGTTCATCTCGAATTTTAAATTTTTCCAAGCCTCGAAGCATGATGTTGTAACGGCCGTCCTCCATGTGTTCAGAATGTTCGATGACGCCAGCGCAGCCAATTGAGTAGACGGGGGGAACAGCCGTGTCGGCACCGTGTCCTTCACGGAGCAGCGTCATCCCGATTAGACGATCTTCGACCAGTACATGCTCCACCATTTCGCGATATCGTGGTTCAAAAATATGAAGCGGCAAGGAAACGTTTGGGAATAAGACGACGTTTGGAAGCGGAAAAATAGGAATCTGAAGTGGAAGCACTTGAGGTCTTTACTATAACGGTAGTGTGAGGCCTATGAAAAGCTAGG
>CAZDQD010000021.1:0-7262 GCA_964507425.1 uncultured Vicinamibacteraceae bacterium | reverse complement strand
GCTGATGGCACGTACACGTTTCCACGCGAACTGGATATTACCGATTACGTCTCCCCCAATTCGGGACGGGTGGGTTGATATCGAAAATGGAGTGATTGTAGCGCTTGGGCAGGAGTCAGATGTGTCTGACATTGCTTCGGTGCGTGACGTGAACTTGGGTTCCTACGCGATACTGCCAGGTCTGGTGAATGCTCACACTCACCTTGAGTTATCTGGTTTACAGGGATTGGTCGGTCAGAGTGACTCGATGCCGACTTGGGCTCGTGATGTCATGCAAAACTCAATTACTCATCGGGCGAGCAGCGTCGAGGCCATGCAGCGTTCGGTTGTCGAGATGCGGTCAACCGGGACATTGCTGGTTGGTGATATTGCAAATACGCTTGATTCGGTGAAAATTTTTGACGAGGGAGCGGTTGACGCGGTTGTGTTTCACGAGATGCTCGGTTTTAATGTTTCTGTAGATGAAGTTTCAGATCTGTTAGCTCGAACAGTACGTTTGGCCGGTGAGCGAATCGATCATCGTGTGTCGATTCGACTCGCGGCCCACGCACCGTACTCAGTTTCTGGGGAGTTGTTTCGTGGTTTGCGTGCGGCATTGCCAGGTCCGCATGCGGTTCACCTCGCGGAATCTTCTGAAGAGATAGATTTTCTAAAGAGTGGTACTGGAGTATGGAAAACAATACTTCAAGAACGCGGACGTTGGACTTCAGAATGGAGGCCGCCTGGAACGGGCGCAGTAGATTATTTGAATAGTGTAGGTTGGCTGGAATCGGGCACGCTCGTCGTTCACGGTGTGCAGCTGACTCGAGGCGAGATGAAACGTTTGGCGTTAGCTGGAGTCAACCTTGTGACGTGTCCTAGAAGTAATGTATGGACCGGCGCCGGAGAACCGCCAATTGACGGATTTTATGAATCCGGGCTACGTGTGGCAATAGGGACTGACAGTCTTGCAAGTGTGCCCGATTTAAATTTATTCAATGAATTAACTGAGGTGAGACGTCTGGCACCGAACGTGTCCGCTAGTAACATCTTAACTAGTGCGACCTTAACCGGTGCAGCAGTTCTAGGCAGAGGTGAATCTTATGGATCGATTGAGCCGAAGAAGAGTGGCGCACTTATTGGCGTAGCTTTGCCAAGCAACACGTCGGAAGTGGAAGAGCAGTTGTTAAGCGGAGTCGACCCCACGCAGATTGTGTGGCTCGAGGACCTGAATGTTGATTAATGACTCTTGCTTAAGCGGTTATGGGAAAAGGTATGTTCTCTAGATTGTCCACGTACGCATCGCTGATTAGGTTTAGCCATACCGTGTTTGCTTTGCCATTTGCTTTAACGGGTGCATTACTGGCCAATCAAGAAACAGGGTTGCTTCGGGATCGTTTCTGGTGGATCTTGATGGCAATGGTTACGGCGCGTACGGCAGCGATGGGATTTAATCGACTCGTTGATGCGAAGTTTGATGCACTTAATCCTCGTACATCTGGCAGAGAAATCCCAAAAGGTCGTGTTAATCAAGTTGAAGTAGTGTCTATTATCCTAATATCTTCGGTTTTGTTTGTTGCCTCGACCTATCCGTTGGGCATGGTCTGTTTTGCGTTGTCTCCCGTAGCTCTAGCGATAGTGTTTTGGTATTCCGTCGCTAAGAGATATACACACTACACGCAACTGTTTCTTGGTTTGGCGCTTGCTGTAGCTCCAATCGGAGGATGGCTGGCCGTAGGAGGGGGGCTCGATTGGCATCCGATGCTATTAGGGTTGGCAACTGGACTATGGGTAGCCGGCTTTGACGTTTTATACGCTTGCGAAGATATGGAATTTGATCGGAAGCAAGGGTTGCGATCAATCCCGGTTCGTTATGGGATAGCTCGATCGCTTGTGATTTCTCGGACATTTCATGTTGTCACGGTTATCTCGCTTGCAGGTCTTGCAGTCGTTACACCCCTAGGTATGATTTACATTGTGGGTGTCGGTGGTGTCGCGGTATTACTTTTTTATGAACAATCGATGGTTAGCGTGACTGACCTTTCAAGAGTTAAAGAAGCATTTGATTTAAATAGTTATGTTGGTTTGCTGTACCTTTTCACTACGGCGGCAGCGATTTATGTCGAGTAATGTAGGAAGTGTCACGGTCGGCGTTACTGGAGCCAGTGGGGTTCTCTATGCGGTTCGAACGATGGCGGCCCTTTTGTCAATTGGAGTCCGCGTCGAGGTTGTTGTTTCCGATATTGGGCGGCGTCTATTACAAGAAGAGCTCGGTGTGCAGACAGACAGCGGCCAACTTGAGTCTTATCTGGTGGATCGGTACGGAGTGAACATAACGCGAGATCTATTTGTCCTGCATAGCAATAAGAACGTCGGCGCCTCAATTGCAAGTGGAAGTTACTCGTGCGACGCTATGGTCATAGTTCCATGTTCGATGAAGACGTTGGCTGGTGTCGCGCATGGTTCGTCTACAAATCTAATTGAGCGAGCTGCCGATGTCTTTCTTAAGGAACGTCGTCGGCTCATTGTGGTGCCGCGTGAAACACCAATGAGTTTGCCGCAGTTGCGGAACATGGTTCTGGCCGCGGAAGCAGGTGCTCACATTCTTCCTGCGATGCCAGCGTTTTACCAACAACCAGAGACAATTGATGACCTCGCCGATTTTATTGCGGGAAAAGTGTTGTCGTGTCTCGATATTGAACACAGACTTTTTCCTCGATGGACCGGTTAGTCAATAAAACGCCAGCTCGAATCGCGGCTATGTTTGATGCGATTGCAGGGCGCTACGATGTTTTGAATTCTGTTCTCACTCTTGGTTTTGATGCCAAGTGGAGAGAGCGTGCCGTGCAGTCCCTGCGGCTAACCGGAAGTGAAACTGTTCTTGATCTGTGTACTGGAACAGCCGATGTATCGGTTGCTTTGATGAAAAGGTCTCCAGCCGCTGCCCGGGTTATCGGTATCGATTTCTCGACAGAAATGCTGCGAAAAGGTCTACAAAAGTGTAATGCTGAGGACATATCCAGTCGAGTGCATTTGCTAAGAGCTGATGCCACGCTAGTACCGTTACCTACAAGTTCAGTTGATGCAGTCACGGTCGCTTTTGGCATCAGAAACGTTGAAGATATGGACGGTGCACTAAAGGAAATGTACCGCGTGACACGGCCAGGAGGACGCGTAGCCATACTCGAGTTTGGCATGCCAAAAATCCCTGGTGTGCGTGCCTGTTACGGGTTCTATTTTCGGCGAGTGTTGCCACTTATCGGCCGTATTGTGTCTGGCCATGACAGCGCGTATACCTATCTGCCCGCTTCAGTGACTGAATTCCCAACTGGTGCCGACTTTTGTCGCCATCTAGAAAATGCTGGATTTTGTGAAGTTAAGGCAACATGTCTGCATTTTGGCATCCTGTATCTGTATGAGGGAGTAGGCACTTAGCGCAACTTAACTTAGCGATTGCCTGTACATGTTTCAATTGGGCTGACCGACTATAATCAGACAGCTCGTCTTATGTATTTTGATTTTGAGGGTCGCGGCACCGAACAGGTCAGTCTTGATTCGGCGATGTCTTGGCGTGAGCAGATCCTCATGTCGCTGTTCGTGCATGCGTTGGTTATTCTTACGTTGCTGTTTATTCCATCACTACCATTCGCTCGTCAGGCCCGCGAGGCACAGGCGTTGAGACTTGCGGAGCTCAATGAGCAGCAGCAAAATGTGCCGCCACCGTTGTCCGGTGCCGATAATAGCCGGACCTTTGTTTTTATCGAACCTCGACTCGATATCGAAGCGACTGAGGATCCCAGACCAGACGCGCCGTTTTCAGATCGCGACCGTTTAGCGCAATCACAAACACAGGCGGAGGATCCACTGAACACGTTGCCAAATGCTGAAGGGAATTCGTCTAGTTTCGTTGAGTCTGACGACCCGTCGATCGGTGAAGACGAAGACCGCTTCGGGTTCTTGGCGGACGAAAGTACTCCTGAGCCAGAAGAAACGGAGAGCGAGGAGCTAGAGGATGTAACGGAACCGCAAGAGGACGAACTTGCTGAACTTGAGCAGGAGCCGAATCAGGAAACTGTTGAAGCATCGAATAGCCCAGAACGGATCGGCGAGTCTTTGACGGATGAATTTATCGCCCGAGCGATAGAGGATGGTGCGTTGGTGCCTCCGGGCGATGGACGTGATGATCCGGATGCCGAAGCAACCGATCTTTTACGTTCGCCAGATGGCCTACTTGGTCGAGCTCGCGCGATGAGAAACCTTGATCGTTATGTTCGTCGAGAGAGCTTTGCTAACAGAAGCGGCTCGTCAGGCCGATTCGGTCCGTCGCTACAATTTGACTCAAAAGGAGTGGAATTTGGTCCCTGGGTGAGACGGTTCGTAGCTCAGATCCGCAGGAACTGGTTTGTTCCGTACGCGATGATGGCGAGATCGCTACATGGCAATGTAGTGATCACCTTTTACGTCAATCGAGACGGTTCAATTTCAGAACTATCCGTTATTAAACCAGCAAACATTGATGCGTTTACAAACTCGGCATTTAATGCATTATCAACATCAAATCCGACACAACCGCTTCCACCAGAATATCCTGACGAACGAGCCTTTTTCACTGTAACTTTTTATTTCAATGAATCACCTCCCGTTTAAACCGAGATAGTCAGGGGTACGAAGGGGATTCGGACGGAGGTGAATCCGAAGGTGCTAGGGTTGGGACACGTGCGATGAGTACGGTCTGTTGGGTAAGTTCTGCCTGCGAAGAATCCTTTGTGACCACTAAACATTATGGCAACAGAGACTGACCGTCTTCCCGTGGTAGCTATTGTCGGTCCGACAGCAACGGGTAAGAGTAAATTGGCGGTGGAACTGGCACTAGCCGTTGGTGGTGAGGTTGTTAGTTGTGATTCCACCGCAGTGTATCGTGGGTTTGACATAGGTACCGACAAACCGTCGATTATGGATCGACGTGGCGTGCCACACCATTTGATCGATATCGTTGAACCGACGAGTAGCTATTCAGCGGCGCGGTACGCCGTTGACGCATCCACCGTGATTACAGATATCGTCGGGCGAGGCGTTTTGCCCATTCTTGTTGGAGGGTCAGGTTTATATTACCGGGCCCTCACGAGAGGATTTTTTCCAGGGCCTGGGCGAAATGATAAGTTGCGGGTTCGGTTGGCTACGTTTGCGTCTCGAAGAGGTGTGACTGCTCTACACCGGCTTGTTAAGCGTGTTGATCCAGATTCGGCGATTCGCATACAGCCACGAGACGAGAAACGACTTATTCGAGCTCTTGAGGTCTATTTCTTGACAGGGCGTCCGCTGACAGCCCATTTTGCGAATACCCAGTCCCCGCTTTCTTCGTACAAGGTTATTAGCTTTGGACTGAGACTCACTCCGGAAGAGACAGCTAAGCGAGTCGCATGTCGGGTCGATGAGCAATTCGACCGTGGGCTTCTGGATGAAATTAGAGCGGTACTCCGTTCTGGCGTGCCGGAGAATGCGCAACCGTTTGGCGGCCTAGTATATCGTCAAGGGCTCGAATGTTTGCACGGGGTCCGAAACGAATCTGAGACACGTGCGTTGATTGCACAAGAGAATCGCCGGTATGCGCGGCGTCAGTTGATCTGGTTTCGGAAAGAGCCTAACCTACACTGGATTTCGTTGCCAGGTGAGCACCCTAGCACGTTGGCGGCGGTGCTGGCCGAGCTTCGTCCCGAATTGCACTAGTTGATGATGACATCCGATGGATCACAGAAAACAGCTGCCTCCACATTGCAAGAGGTGTTTCTTAATGGTGCACGAAGGGAGCGTTTGCTCGTCAATGTCCGTCTAATGGATGGTTCGGATGTGGTCGGGCGCATTAAGAGTTTTGATCGATTTGCTTTGCTTGTTGAGCTGGACGGGGTAGACATGTTGCTCTTTAAGCATGCGATTGCTTCTATCTGTCCATCTGTTGATTGAGAGCTGATGGCTTCTAATATCGAACCCCTCAGGACGCGTCTAGAAGCGCGTGAACGCGAAATATTATCAGCAAATGCCGCCCTTAGTTGTGAAAGTCGTGGGCGACTTCGAGCCGAGGTAGAGGACCCAATTAGGCCGGCTTTTCAACACGACCGAGACCGGATAGTTCACTGCAAAGCTTTTCGGAGGTTGAAACACAAGACTCAGGTATTTCTTGCGCCAACAGGAGACCACTACCGAACTCGCTTAACGCATACGCTTGAGGTGTCACAGATCGCCCGTACGATTTCCAAGGCTCTGTGCATAAATGAGGAACTGACGGAGGCAATTGCACTCGGCCACGACTTGGGGCACTCACCGTTCGGGCATGCTGGGGAGCGTGTGCTTAAGAAACTTATCCCAGGCGGCTTCAATCACTATGAGCAGAGCTTGCGGATTGTTGACGTACTCGAGCAGGACGGTATTGGCCTGAACCTTACATGGGAGGTTCGGGACGGGATTGCCAAGCATTCAAAAGGGAAACAAGGTGCTCCCGTCGGTGCGGACCCGGCGCACAGAGCTGCGACATTGGAAGGGCAGGTTGCTCGGGTCGCCGACATTATTGCGTATGTGAACCACGACATCGATGATGCGGTACGCGCGGATATTTTAAATCCAGACAGGTTGCCAAGTAAGGCTATCGCTGTGTTGGGTGACACATCGTCGGAGCGCATAGGTCGAATGGTGGCGGATGTGGTGCATCAAACCTCAGTAGGCGATGAACTCACAGAGGTGACCATGAGTGACGCCATGCTCCAGTCGACTCTTGACCTGAGGGCATTCTTGTTTGAAGCCGTATATGAAAATAATGCGGCTACTGCCGAGTTTAAAAAAGCTTACGGTATATTGAGCGGATTGTGGGACAAGGTTCGTGAAGAACCGGAGCGATTCCTCGACCGGAGAACTCTTGAACGAGACGGGCTGGACGTGTCGGCAAAAGATTTCCTCGCGGGTATGACGGATCGTTTTGCGATCGGACTGTTTGAAGAATTGTTCGTGCCCCGTCCTTGGGGTTGGGGCTCAAGGTCGCGGTAGAAAATTTGACCTTACAGACTAGCAGACAAGGTCCAGTGCTAGGGAATTTTGCGGTAAAAGTCACAGCCGCCGAGAGCCTTTCACTGCATGGTATAGTTACTGGCTAGCTTACGTGTAGAGTGTTTGGAGAGTCCCGATGTTGCTGGACTTACGCAGTTTCCGTGGTTCAGATGCGTTGGTCGAGCGGTCATATTCGCCGTCGTCTTTTTCCGGTGGGGATAGAGTCGGCTATAGTCTGGCGGCTCCGG
>CAZDQD010000020.1:0-16047 GCA_964507425.1 uncultured Vicinamibacteraceae bacterium | reverse complement strand
GAGGATGGTGGTTTGGGTGCGAATGGGTTTGTTGAATTCATTGTGAGGGGCGGAGAGTGTTAGGGTTAGGCGGATGGCAGCTATGGTAAATGGTCTCGCTGATCGCGCTTTTGACAATCGTTTTGGAAGCAAGTTGAGGTTTGAACGATACGTCTGGTTATGACGTCTTGAGCGCTGTGCGCCGGTTAATGCAATATTGTTCTGTATAAAGTGATGAATGTGAGAGTTTGTTCGACCGGACTGGTTACTTTGGCGGTTCTCGTGCTGGCGGGTTGTTCGGTTCGGGTTCCGGTTGTTACGGATCCGCAATATCCAACTTTTATATATCCAAATGCGAATGACGTTACTACGGATGAAACTATTCGTGGGAAACACCGGGACGCCTGGTCATTTCTTCAATTTGGACAGCTCACCCAAGCTGAGCGACGATTCGCTGAACTATGGAACTCAAACCCAATGTTTTACCCAGCATTGACGGGTTTAGGTTGGGTTTCAGTTGCGAAGGGAAACTTGATTGACGCTGTTGGCTATTTTGATGGAGCGCTCGTCTCCGAGGGCGGATATGTATCCGCGTTGGTCGGACGAGCTGATGCTCTTTTAGGTCTGGGTGATAGGTCGGCTTCGTTACAGGCGTATGAAAGGGCGCTTGAGGCGGATCCATCCTTGGGTCGTGTTGCAACCATCGTCGAAGAGATCAGGTTCCAGATTGTAACTGTTCGACTTGGTGAGGCACGTACAGCGTTTAATGAAGCGCGGCTCGATGAATCCAGCCTAGCGTACAGAGAGGTTATTGCGGCTTCTCCAGAGAGCCCATTCCTATATCTCGAACTGGGGCGAGTCCTTATTGAGAAGGAGCAGTACGATGCGGCGTTGGTCGAGTTGAGGCACGCACAACGGTTGGAACCGCAGAGTAGCGAGGCGATCGTGCTGGAAGGGCAACTATTGGAGAACCTCGGTGATTTAGATCGTGCTTCTGAAGCGTACGAGAGAGCCGTTGCAGTTGATCAGAGCGTGGTTGCGAGAGCGGCGTTAGAGCGTCTAACGGACGTACTACAGCTTGCCGACCTCCCGAGTGAATACGGTGATATTGCCGGAAAGAGACAGGTTACGAGGGCTGAAGTGGCAGCCGTGGTTGGGGTTACCCTAGGTACACTTATTGCAGATGTTGGCCAAGGTGGGCCCACGCCAATTTTTACGGACATTCGGAATCACTGGGCGACTGAATGGATTACGGCGATGACAAGAGCGGGTCTGATGTCGATTGAGGGCCGTTATGATTTTGAACCGAATCGTTTTATACGGCGTGCGGCATTTGCGGAAGTTGTCGCCGACGTTTTAGATTTGATCGAACGTCGGAACGGGGCCGGGTCTGAGCGTTCGCAATCTGATACGCCGAGATTTAGCGATGTGCCAGTTGACCATTTGAACTACGTGCATGTGACACGGGCTGTTGCTGCAGGAGTGCTAATGCTCTTCGACGGGGATCGATTTTTGCCGACTAGGCCGGTGAGTGGATCGGAGGTCACTGATGCCGCTGATCGTCTACTTCGGTTGTTAAATTCAGAGTCTTAATTGTCATGTCGAGTCTTACAGTTGCGAACCAGCTGACGTTATTTCGTCTATTGCTGGTCCCGGCACTGGTGCTGCTGGTTCTTTACGGTTTCAACGGTTGGGCCTTTCTTGCGTTTGCGGTGGCTGGCATTACAGACGCCCTTGACGGTTTGATTGCCCGACGAACAGGGCAGAGGACGAGATTAGGGGCGCTTCTTGATCCAATGGCTGATAAGTTGCTGTTGGCATCCACATTCGTGGTGTTGACAATGCCCCTTGGTTTGCCAAATCAATTTCCACTGTGGTTCACGATAACGGTTATCAGTCGCGACGTATTGATTGTAGTTACGGTAGCGGTCATAAATTTGGCCGTAGAGCGACGGATATTCTATCCGTCACTTTGGGGAAAGATCGCGACGTTATGTTACGTAGCCACAGCTGGGATGGCGTTATTTTTTAATTACTTAGATCGGTCATCAACTCTTTTGCAAGTGGGGATATACGCGTCGCTGCTGTTAACGGTTGTCTCGGGGCTACATTACATAGTTCATGCGACGCGCATCGTGAATGACAGCTAGAAACACCGGGGCGGTTCTAATAAGACTGACGGACAACTGGCGAGAATGCGTAACCGGCTACTAGATGTTTACGGATTTAGGACTAAGCCTGGATTTAAAATAGGCGATAGTCTCATCGAGTCCGGTACTTAGTGGAATCAAGGGCTCCCAGTCCAGAAGTTTACTTGCGCGCGAAATGTCAGGTTGTCGAACTTTGGGGTCATCTACAGGCAATTCTCGATGGACTATCTGAGATGACGACCCGGTGGCTTCGATGATCAACGTGGCTATTTCGAGAATAGTCATTTCCGTCGGATTGCCGATATTTACGGGTTCGTTGATGTCCGAGTCCGCTAACAATGCGATGCCTCTGACGAGGTCACTGATGTAGCAAAAACTACGTGTTTGGTCACCGTTGCCGTATACGGTAAGGTCTTCATTTCTTAGCGCTTGTGCAATGAAATTAGGAACTGCGCGACCATCGTGTACGCGCATGCGTGGGCCGTAAGTGTTGAAAATTCTCACGATCTTTGTGTCTAAACCGTGATAGCGATGGTAGGCCGTAGTTATCGCTTCCGCGAAACGTTTAGCTTCGTCATATACGCCCCTTGGACCGACTGGGTTCACGTTGCCCCAGTAGGATTCTTTTTGCGGATGTTCGAGGGGATCGCCATATACTTCCGATGTTGACGCTAACACGAAGCGCGCGCCTTTGGCTTTGGCGAGTCCGAGCGCATTGTGTGTACCGAGAGCTCCGACCTTGAGCGTGGGTATTGGTAAATCAAGATAGTCAATTGGGCTTGCCGGGCTCGCCCAATGCAAGACGAGGTCCACGTCTCTGTCGACCGAAATGTAATTAGTGACGTCGTGTTTAATGAACAGAAAGTTGCGACCGGTGAGATGGGCGATATTGCTGATGTCTCCGGTCAGTAGATTGTCTACTCCGATCACGAAGTAACCACGATTAAGCATGACCTCGGCAAGGTGTGAGCCGATGAAACCAGCGGCGCCGGTTATTACGACGGTGGGCATAATTACTAGTAAGCGTGGCGATGAAATGACAAGTACACAACCGTGAGCCACATAATCTTGATGTCAAAACCCACAGACCAATTCTCGATATAGTACAGATCGTACTCGATCCGCTTTTCAATGGATGTATTTCCTCGCCAGCCGTTAACCTGGGCCCATCCCGTGATTCCCGCTTTTACTTTGTGTCGAAGCATGTACTGGGGTACACGTTCTTTGAACTGTTCGACGAAAAAGGGTCGCTCTGGGCGAGGGCCTACAAGAGACATATCGCCCATCAGTACATTCCAGAACTGAGGCAATTCGTCCAAGCTTAGTCGTCTTAGTAGTCCACCAAAGCGGGTTCGTCGCGGGTCATTTTCTGTTGCCCAAACTGGCCCGGTATTTGATTCGGCATCTTGATGCATGGATCGGAATTTGAGTAATTCAAATGGGCGTCCATCGAGTCCCATACGTTGTTGCTTGTACAGAATGGGGCCTTTCGATGTCGACTTGATGACACACGCGATAACAAGCATTGGAAGAAAAAGCAGTGATAGCGCACCGGTAGCGCACGCAATGTCAAGAGTTCGCTTAATCACGCTATTAAAGCCGTGTAGCGGAACGTCGTTAACGTTGATTAACGGGATGCCGTCGAGTTCTTCGAGTTTGGCGCGAAGTGTCACGAATTGGAGGAAATCTGGGATTACTTTAACGTCGATACATTCCTTGTTTGCGACCTCAACTAGACCGAGCATGTTTACGTGTTGGTCCAAGGGCAAAGCTACATAAAGTTGATCAATGTTTTCGGTCCGTATGATTTCTTCGGCGTCGGCCAACGTTCCCAAGAGTGGAAGACCACGATGTCCAAGGTGGTCGTCCCCTTTTGCGTTATCGATGAAGCCAACGATTTTGTAGCCTAGTTCGACATGCTGGATGAGGCGATCAACTACGTGTTTTGCGAGATCGCCGGTGCCAGCGAGGAGTACTCTTTGTAGTCCGACTCCAGATTTGTATCGCCTTTCGAAATAAGCACGAACTGCCGCCCGGCCACCGTATGTGCCGATAATGTTTAAGGCAGCGAAATGAAACCAAACGAGTCTCGATACTTCGTAGCTTCCAGCGGCTCGAGCGGCTGGCGAGGCGAAGTAAACCTGCATGTAGAGTGTGCTGAGTAGTCCCAGCACGACCGCAAGCAATGTTCCAACGAAGACTGCAAAGAAGTCATCTACTGGTGTGCGGCTTCGACTTAGCCGGTATGTGCCTTGCAGTTGATAGGCGATCGGAACGATGAATCCGATGAACGGCATAATAGCAATGTATTGTTCGAATGGGGGTTGTCCTTTTGGAATGGGAAGGAAACCTGTCTCAAAACGGATAACGTAAGCCAGCGCGAAAGCCGCCATTCCGATGAGTGCATCGAACGTTACGTGGAGTGCGATTAGCAACCTAGTATGTCGATTCATTTTGGAGTGGTGAGTTTTGAATGGCGGGCTTCCGTGCTAAGCATGTGTTTCGTTGATAATTGCGAAGGCAGTTCTGTGTTTTGTGAAAAAAAACTATTTAGTGCGGAGGACATTCTTTTTTGAAACGCAGCAGTGGAGAAACGGGTAGCGGCTTGGTGCAATGTAACGGGATCGTATTTAAAACTAGCCATGTCGTTGACAGCGTCGGTGAATCCATCGACAGTATCATCTTTTACTAGTAGGCCCGTGACTCCGTCTTCGACAGTTTCACGCGCCCCGCCGGCCGAAAGAGCGATTACCGGTCGGCCGCATGCTAGGGCTTCGACGGGTGCAATCCCGAAATCTTCTTCGCCGGGTAGTAAAAAACCGCGAGAATTTCTATACAGCTCGCGAAGATTCTCGCCAGTTTGGTGCGGCAGAAAATCAACATCGGGACCAGCGTAGGCCTTTAAGCTGGTTTTCTCTGGTCCATCACCGACAATACGTAAGGGCACTTTTGCTGCGGCACATGCTTTAATTGCGATATCAACCCGTTTGTAAGGCACTAGGGCAGATACTACAACGAAATAATCTCCTGGGCGTCCGGTGCCGGGAGTATAAAAATCGGTATTAACTGGTGGGTAGATTACATCGGGTTCACGGCCGTAGTATCGCCGGATTCTATTCGCTACAAATTCTGAGATCGCGATATAGCGGTGCACGCGACTAGATGTGGCAGCGTCCCAACGTGACAATTTCGCCATGGCCAGCCGGTAAAGATGGCTTTTCCAACGCCCAATCTGGTCTGCGCCAAAATAGGAATCAAATTGGTCCCAGGCATAACGCATCGGTGTGAAGCAATAGCACAGGTGGCGAGCACTGCCAGCTGGGATCGCTGATTTTGCGACGCAGTGACTAGTGCTAATAATGACGTCATAAGCGTCGAGATCGAGTTGCTCAATCGCCATTGGGAATAGTGGCAAGTAGTTTCGATATTTTGTAGATGCAAAGGGAAGCCTGTTGATAAAAGTTGTCTTGGGCTTGAAGGCTTCGATGGCGGCGGAGACGCTGCCTGGATTATGGAGTAGGGTGAAAAGGTCTGCGTCTGGTATCAAGGCGAGTATGTTTTCTAGCGCGATTTCGCCACCGCGCATTCCTGTTAGCCAGTCATGCACGACAGCGACCCGACTTGTTCCAGTGTTGACGGTCGGTTCGACGCTCGCTTCGCTCAGTTCGAAACTCCGATCTGTTCGTAAATTCGATGTATTTGCTGCGCTGTGCGTTTCCAAGAGAACGCTTGTGCTCGGTTTCGACCTTTCTCGATCAGATCCGACCGAAGTAAGTCGTCATCCAGAATAGCAGTGATACCGTTAGCGATAGAACCCGCATCTCGAGGGTTAATGAAAAGTGCTGCTTTTCCGAGCACTTCTGGTAAGGATGCTACATTGGATGCAACGACGGGAGTTCCACTTGCCATAGCTTCAAGTGGACCTAACCCGAATCCCTCGTAAAGAGATGGCAGTACGAATATTTCGGCGAGTTGATACAGGCCTGCAAGACGTTCTTCGCTTTGGAAGCCCAGAAAACGAACGTGTTTTTGTAGGTCCAATTGTTGAACCTGGTTCTCAAGTGGAGTTCTGTCTGTGCCGTGGCTTCCGACGATCAAGAGCTCGATTTCACTATGGTTTCTCGACTGAACCTGCTTGAAAGCGTCAATAAGTGTGGAGATGTTTTTGTGTGGCTTAACATTGCCAGAATACATGATGAAGGGGCGCTCGAGTCGGAGGCTTTCTTTGGTGACAGTCAGGAGTTCATTGGTTGGTTTGGTCGTAAAACGGTTGCTAATAGCGTTAGGAATTACAGAGATCTTCTCCTTAGGTACATTCAGTAACTCTGCTATGTCATTTTTGGAGTGTTCCGATACGGTGATAATGGCCTGAGCACGTTTGACGGCAATCCACAGTTGACTCCACGCGTACATACTGGCAATTCGATTCGGGAGATATTGCGGGAATTTCAAATGAATGCAATCGTGAATCGTTACGATTGAACGACAGGGCGTCAACACAGGCAATACGTAATGTGGCGCATGAAATAGGTCGATGGAATTGAACGTAAGATTGATCGGGATCGACAGTTGTTCACTTATGGAGTAATTTGCCGACCGTTGCGGCACTGAATGAAAGTTGTCAGCTAACGAGTTTATGTAGTGGCAATCGTCTTGGCGACAAAGAAAGATGTATTCGTTGGTTTCGTCGAGTTGCGCTAACTCGATGATCACATTGGTGATGTAGGTGCCGATGCCATAATCGTGAAGTTTCCTTGCGTCGATGGCAATTCTCACGAGTTAACTATAGCGAACGACGAATCAGTTGGTAGGGAGTTGACCACGAAGTTTTAGGTAATAACGTAGTGCTGCGAAATATCGAGGATAGTGTTTTTTGTAAAACAGTAACTGGCTCTGTCGGTAAAGGTGGTTCGTTCTGACGGGCGCGGTGTTGCCGGATTGTCCTCGTAAATGTGTGACTTGGGCTTCAGGGGAAAAAAGAATACGGTAACCTGCGGTTCGTAGAGAAGCGCAAAAGTCAACGTCTTCGCCGTATAGAAAGAAACGCTCGTCGAGCCAGCCGACTTCATCGCCACATGAACGCTTAACGAGTAAGCACGCTCCACTGACCCAATCGGGATAGTGGGAGATATTGCTATGGTGACGAAGCCATTCTTTGACCGGTTCGATTTCCATTGTGAGGGCCGTTCCAATCAGTTTTTGGCGCAACTCGTTCAATGGACTCAACATGTTTCCGAACGACAGCTCGATGTTGCCAGTAGAATCAATGAGACGTGGACCAACTGCGGCTACGCCTGGCGTTCGGGTGAGCACGTTGGTGAGCGTTGCAAGGTTTTGATCGGAAACGCGCGTGTCGCTGTTGAGCATCAACACAAGGTTGCTATTTGTAGCTGCGATTCCACGATTGGTGGCAACGGCGAACCCGAAGTTGCGTTCTAATTGAATTATTTTGACTTGGGGATATTGGAGTTGAACGTTCTGAACGGTGTTATCTGAGGAGGCATTGTCAACTAGGACGATTTGGTGTGACATTGCTCGAAGACACTCAGTCAGGGTTTGAAGGCATTGGATGGTTAGCCTAGAGGTGTTAAAGGAGACTATGACGATGGCGAGTTCTACGTGCGAAGGTCCCCTCATGACTGGTACCCGGCTGTTGTTTCTAAGGTTTCCATTGTCTGCTTTGCGGTGGCCGTCCATGTGTAACGACTAACAGATGATTTGGCGATTTCAACATGTTCGTTGTGAAGAGAAGTGTCGCTCAGCAGTTTCAGGATTGCCGCCGCGACTTCGTTGGCATCGTTTACGTTCACGTAGCGGGCGCCGTTACGATAGACCTCTCGTGCAACTTGTGTGTCTCCAACAATTGCCGGCACACCGGCAGTTAGTGCTTCCAGCGGTGTCATACCGAAGCCCTCGTACTCCGACAAAAAAACAAAGACGCGAGCTTTCCGGTATAAATCTCTCAGTCGGTCTTCAGTGACGTAGTCGGAGAATTCGACATGGTCTTCGACGCCTTGTTGTTTCGCAAGAAGGTCGAGATTTTGATGTGGATAGGTTCGGTTTGGACCAACGATAACTAGCTCAGCATCATCCAGAACTCGATGGACGTGGCTAAAAGCAGTAATTAAGGTTGGGATGTGCCGACGGTTGAAAATAGATCCGACGTAGAGAATGAGTCGGCGGGTGTCGCGATTGTCTACAGTTTCCCTCGTAAATGGTGTAATTCCGTTGTAGATCACCTGGATGCGAGAAGTGGGTACGCCTAGGAGGTCTACCAATTCTTGTTTGCTGAACTCTGAAACAGTAATTATTCTATTTGCGATTTGGACGGCGGTCTGTGTAAGCGTCCGACGGCGGAGCCCCTCCTTCAATCCAAACCAATCGGGCCGGCGGAAAAAAGAGAGATCGTGAAGGGTAACAACACTTGGGACGGTGGTTCCTAAGGGCAAGGAATATCCGGGTCCAAAAAAGACGTCGATGTTATCTCGGTTGATAGCAAAGGCAAGGCGGGTCTGTTCCCACCAGATGTTTCCTTCGCCAGGTAACGTTACGTATGAAATATTTGCACCAGTGACTCGATCGCGAGGGATTTGGTCGGCTATGGGCGCATGTGTATAGACGATAATGGAGTGGCTGTTGGCGAATGCTTCTGATGACCATACGTCGCACAGGTTCTCGACGTACCGCCCGACCCCAGTGGCGTGGCCCGTTAGCTCGCGTCCGTCAATGCCAATTCTCATGCCGATGAACACCTTTTAGATGAGCGGTAGAGGACAGCTTTTTTATAAGCTGTTACGAGTTTTTTAGCCGAGTGATTCCAGCTGAATGTTTTGGCTTGCACTATGCCCTTGTCGCGGCACTCTCGTGCGAGTCTACGATCCTGTAGCACGCGGCGCATTGCGTCTGAGAACATTTGATCGTCATCAGGATCGACGAGAAGTCCAGCATTTCCGATGACTTCAGGTAACGCGCCACGCCGTGCAGCTACGACGGGGACTCCGATGGCCATCGCTTCCAATGCCGGGAGTCCAAAGCCTTCGTCGAAGGAGGGGAACAACAATGCGGAAGCGTTCGAATATAGCTCCTTCAGTGTGGTGCGGTCGACATAGCCGGTGCAATGCACGTGTCCAGCTAATGGTGATTGGCTGAGACGTTGCCGCCAGGTCGATGTGTTTGACTGTTTTCCGGCAAGAACTAGGTCGGGAGCGTCAGTTGCATTTGCCAGGAGAAGTTCATAGGCGTTTAGAAGTCCAGAGATGTTTTTTCGATCGGTGAGTTCTCCGACAAAAAGTAGGTGTCCGTTAGAGGGAGTTCTTTCTCTGGGCGACCAGTTCGGTGAGCCGTTGGGGCATATCGTTATGAGCTCTTGTCGGATGCCTAGTTGTTCCTGAACTTTCGACGAAGTGTATTTAGAAGGAACGACAATGTGATCTGCTCGAGACGCATGGTCCTGGACAAGGCGAGAGTAATCTCTCCGTATCTCGGCTCTGGTTCTGTCCGTGTTGGCGAGAAAGTCGAGATCATGAATAGTAATTACCTGGGCGGCCGATCGAGATGGAATGAGTAGAGGATGCGGCGAATGGACAACTTCATAACTGTTCCGCGTCAAATGTTCGACGGGTGGCCATTCACATCGATGCCAGGCTAAGTTCAGCAACTTGACAGGCACTCGCTTGTCAACCAATTTGACGGAAGGAGGGAGCGGGGAGGCAAGTGAGTCTGAGAGCCTGTCTTTCCATGAAGAGCTGAATGCGGTGATGTCTGGTGTCGCTTCGACGAGGTTTGAGTTGGAGGTGTCCGCGAGTGACACGATCAGATTGTGAATGAATTCACCAACCCCGGTTCTATGGTGGAGAGCAGGGCGGTAGTCAATGAGAATACGCACGGTTTGAAGTGGAATCGTACCATAGGAATGTGTGCGAATAGTCCTGTTTGAGTGCGATCAAAAAAAGACGTAAGTCCTTAGTTATCAATGCCTTGACAGCACTTGTAGGGCATGCTAGCCTAGCTATTTCCCCGAAACAGTAACAAAGAAATTCTAAAACATGAATCTAGCGGTGATTGGTACCGGTTATGTTGGGCTCGTCGTCGGCACTTGTTTTGCTGAGAACGGGAATGATGTCGTTTGCGTTGATAATGATGCCAAAAAAATCCGCGGTTTGAAAAAGGGCCGCATTCCTTTTTACGAACCTGGTCTTTCGGAGCTTGTGCTTCGTAATTTAGCTGAGAAGCGTTTGCGGTTCTCGAGTTCGCTTGCCCGATCAGTAAAATCTGCCGACGTCATATTTATCGCGGTCGGAACACCTCAGGGCGAAGACGGCTCTGCGGATCTTCAATATGTCATAGCGGTTGCACGCGACTTGGCTCGTGCAATGAACGGTTACAAGGTTGTTGTAACAAAAAGTACCGTTCCGGTTGGGACATCGGAACGGTTGCGGGGAGTTATTAGGCGCGAAACTACGCATCCGTTCAGTGTTGTTAGTAACCCTGAGTTTTTGAAACAAGGTGCGGCGATTGATGATTTCATGAGGCCAGATCGCGTTGTAATCGGGGCTGAGGACCCGCGGTCTGCAGACCTAATGCGTACTTTGTATTCACCATTTACACGCACCGGGGCGCCGATTCAATTGATGGACTGTGCCAGTGCCGAGCTTTGCAAATATGCGTCGAATGCAATGTTAGCGACACGAATTTCGTTCATGAATGAAATAGCGAGCGTCTGCGAGCTCTACGGCGCTGACGTCGATAAGGTTCGCCAGGCAATGGCGGCTGATCGACGAATTGGCGCATCTTTTTTGTTTCCCGGAATTGGCTATGGCGGTAGTTGCTTTCCAAAAGACGTCAAGGCTCTAGTTAGCTTTTCGAAAACAAAGGGATACAAGACGAGAATACTTGAGGCCGTTGAAACCGTAAATGCAGGTCAGAAACTCAGGCTCGTAGAGAAGATGCAACGGCATTACAGATCGCTGAAAGGAAAGCGTATCGCAGTATGGGGTCTGTCTTTTAAACCTAGGACGGATGATATGCGTGAAGCTCCAGCTGTAGTCATCATTAAGCGTCTTCTAGAAAAGGGTGCACACGTTCAGGCCTACGACCCAGAGGCAGAACGTAGTGCGCGCATGATATTTAAAGATGCCATCTCCTACGCTCAACACAGCTACGATGCGCTTAAAGGTGTAGATGGGTTGGCGATACTAACGGAGTGGAATGAGTTTCGAGAGCCAGATTTTCGAAGAATGCGAACCTTAATGCGAGAAGCCGTTATATTTGATGGACGAAATCTATTCGATCGAGAGCAAATGGCAGCTGAAGGTTTCGGCTACTACTCAATTGGGAGGTAGGGCGTGGACGCTTTGCTTCGCCTATCGCGTTATCTAATTCCGCACAAATCACTTTTCCTGGCTGCGATTGTCGCGATGGTTTTTTATGGTGCGGCGTCAGGCGGCCTTGTTTATCTGTTTAAACCGATCTTCGACGATGTTCTTCTCGCTGATGATGTGTTTCGTGACCAAACGAGGTTTTTTGGCATAGTAACAGCGATTATCGGGTTTAGTCTGGTGAAAGGGATTGGCGCATATTTCTCAGCGTATCTAATGACGGACGTTGGCCAGAGGCTCGTGCGAGACCTTCGGAACGAGTTGTTTGGTCACGTCATCGGTCAATCGGCAGGATTCTTTTCGAAACATACAACCGGCGGACTGATGTCACGCATCATTAATGACATCACAAGAATTCAGCAAGTAGTCGCTGAGACTCTTGGTGATTTACTCCGTGAAACTATTACCGTCGTGGTGCTCGCCGGGCTGCTCTTTTTTATTGATGCAAGACTTGCTTTGGTCGCAGTTATCTGTGCCCCGCTTGTTGTCTATCCACTCGTTCGATTAGGACAGCGAGTACGAAGAACAACCCGGCGGAGCCAGGAAGAATTGGAGTACTTGTCACACATTACGGCAGAGGCGTTTACGGGTCATCGTATTGTCAAGGCGTTTTCTGCCGAAAAGTTTGAACAGAACAGATTTAAAGCAGCGTCGCAGCGACTTTATCGAATTACGATGAAAGTCACGAGCACCTTGTCCGTTTTACCACCGCTCATGGAATGGTTAGGTGCGTTGGGAGTCGTTGGGGTGTTGTGGTACGGGATGAACCGGATCAATAGTGGCGTCATGTCGACGGGCGATTTTATGACTTTTATTAGTGCTCTTTTGATGATGTACGGGCCCGTAAAAAAACTCAGTCGTGTGAACGCGAATATACAGCAGGCCATAGCAGCGTCGGAACGAGTCTTTGAAATGCTGGATACGGACAGTGAAGTTCTCGATCGACCGGGTGCTAAACGGTTAGAGGGATTGGTTTCCGAAATAGCTTTTCGGAAAGTCAGTTTTAGTTACGATGATCAAAATGTAGGAGAAGTGCTTGAGAATGTATCGTTTGACGTGAAGGCAGGCCAGGTGGTCGCTATTGTGGGTCTAAGCGGTGCAGGTAAAACAACTTTGGTGAGTCTTGTTCCGCGATTTTATGATGTGACGGCCGGTTCGATTTTGCTTGATGGCGTCGATGTCCGAGATTTGAGTCTAGATTCTCTCCGAGAGAATGTAGGAATCGTAACGCAGGACACGATACTGTTCGACGATACGATTGCCAATAACATTGCGTATTCGTCGCCAGATGCGAAAAGAGACGATATTGAGGAGGCCGCGCGTGCAGCTCATGCGCACGAGTTTATTGTGCGACTGGACGGTGGTTACGATGCGGTCATCGGTGAACGTGGCCAGAGGCTGTCTGGTGGACAGAGACAAAGACTTACGATTGCCCGTGCCCTCCTCAAGAATTCTCCAATACTTATACTTGACGAGGCTACATCGTCTCTTGATGCGGAATCCGAGTTGCTGGTCCAGGATGCCTTAGCGAAACTTTTGCTTAATAGGACATCGTTCGTGATAGCACACCGATTATCAACGGTTCGCCGGGCCGATGCGATTATTGTGCTGGACGAAGGGCGGGTGTGCGAGATAGGCCGGCACGAAGAATTACTAGAGATGCCGAATAGCGTGTACGGAAGACTGTATGCGATGCAACTGTTCGAAAATACAGCAGAGTCGTCCTGAAACTTACGTGACGTCCTAATCGTGTGCGAACAGTGTTTTTAGACGAATGAATGCGAGAATTCAGAGTGACATCGAGGAGTGGGTGCAGCGTGATTAAGTCAATGACTGGGTTTTCGTCTTCGACGAAGGAAAATAATGCGGCCATAGTCAACGTTACAGTGAGAAGTGTGAACCATCGATATCTTGATATTCAGATACGCGGCAATCAAATAGCTCAAGAACAAGAGCGCGAGATTCGAGAGATTATCCAGAGCGGTTTCTCGCGTGGACGTATAGAGCTGAACGTCCATTTTGAGTACAAAGACGAACTTCCCTTTCGTGTAGAACTAAATAAAACATTGGTTCAAAGATTGCTTGACGTGGCTGGAGAAACGGCGAAAGAGCAGTCGGTTGCCGGTAAATGGACGATCGGGGAACTATTGCGCTTTCCCAAGGTCGTGAAAGTTATCGAAGAACCAAGAGATGAGGCAGTTCGTGAGGAGGGTGCCACACTACTAGTAGATGTTGTTGTGGAGGCTCTCCGGGAAATGGCTGAGATGAGGACGAAGGAAGGTGAATATCTCGCAAAAGATCTTAGTGAACGTCTTGATATTTTGAAACGTTTGATGACTCAAATTGAAACGGCCGCTGAAGAGGGGCAGGACTCATTACGAGAAAAATTGTTGACACGAATTGAACAGATGTCGACTGACGTCGTGGTTGAGCCAGCACTGATAAGTCAAGAGGTCGTAAGGTACGCGGCACGTTCCGACATACACGAGGAGATAGCGCGGCTCAAAGGTCACGTGAAACATTGGGAGGATTTGTCGAACGGCGAAGCTTCCTGCGGACGCAAACTTGATTTTCTCGTACAAGAAATGAACCGAGAGGTAAATACCATCGGGTCGAAGTCAGACGGTACAAGTGTTCCTGCATTGATTGTAGAAGCCAAATCTGAACTGGAACGACTTCGTGAACAGGTACAAAATGTTGAATAGATTCCTCTTGGCTAAGAGGGTTAGATGAGGCGCCTGTGAACCGCCGCGGCATGGTGTTCGTAGTTTCGGCTCCTTCCGGAGCAGGAAAGACGACATTGGTTGACCAACTTGTTTGTGAGATGCCAGACCTCGTCCGCTCGTGTTCGTACACGTCCAGGAAACCGAGGCCCAGTGAACGGGACCAGGTTGACTACTTTTTTATTTCAAAGCAACAGTTTAAGGAAATGGTTGCGGAAGGCCTGTTTCTAGAATGGGCCGAGGTGTTTGGGAATCTGTACGGAACGAGCGCTGCACATATTGAGACGCAACTGGCTGCGGGGGTCGATGTCGTACTCGTTATTGATGTCCAGGGTGCCGATCAAGTCCGACAGTCAGATGTTGGCGTTGTCACGATATTTATTCTTCCGCCGTCGATGGCGGTTCTTAAAGAACGGTTATCTGGCCGGGCAGACACAGACGGGAAGGCGACAGATGTTGATAAGCGTTTAGAGGCAGCGAAGCGTGAGGTTGAGGCTTCTGAAAGATATGATTACATTGTGGTGAACGATGACTATCGTTCATGTTTGGAACGATTAAGAAGTATTGTTGTCGGGTCACGTGCGAATGTAGATTCCATTGAAACGCAGCGTAATTCGATAGCGGCCACATTTGGCATTCAGGACGAGTTGGAAGTGGACAAGTAATGGCACTAGTTGGTTTGGGTGTGAGCGGAGGGATAAGCGCGTACAAATCAGTGGAGCTGGTCCGCCTTCTTCAGGAGCAAGGTCATGACGTAACAGTAATCATGACAAGAAACGCTACGCGTTTTGTCGGCCCACTAACCTTCGAAGCATTGACCGGGAAACCGGTTGCGGTCGACCAATTCAAAGTAGGGGTCAATACGGATATTGATCATATTGCGTTGGCATCGACGATTGATTTGTTATTGGTGGCCCCCGGCACCGCGAACGTGATCGGGAAATTTGCGCACGGTATTGCTGACGACTATCTGTCGTCGATATACCTCGCGACGAAAGCGCCGGTAATTGTGGCTCCTGCGATGAACACAAATATGTTCAGCCATCCGTCTGTCCAGCATAATCTCGAAATTCTTAGGCACAGAGGGGTGATATTTGTAGCCCCGGGCGAAGGGTATCTGGCGTGCGGATGGGTCGGTAAAGGTCGATTGGCCGACAGCAGCGCAGTGCTGACTGCTGTGAGTGAGCGATTAAACAAGAATTTAGAGTTGGCCGGACGACGAATTCTGGTAACGGCAGGGCCAACCTATGAGGACCTCGACCCAGTTCGATATTTAGGCAATCGATCCAGTGGTCGAATGGGATTCGCGGTCGCAGCCGAAGCGAAGGGGCGAGGTGCGGATGTTTGTCTTGTCACAGGTCCAACTAAACTTGAGGTTCCGACCGGTGTTGACGTCACGCGCGTTCGTAGTGCGGCGGAGATGGAACATGCGGTCGATAGTATTGTCAAAAAACAGAATTTCGACGTGGTCGTCATGACGGCTGCGGTTGCAGATTACACGTTCGATGAAGGGCCCGCCCGTACAAAAATGCACAAAAAGGATGAGGAACTTGTGCTGAGATTGCGACGGACGACGGACATACTGGCCAACCTGAGTGCGTGGCGCGGGCGCGCGACGTATCCCTTGCTGATTGGGTTTTCGGCTGAGACCGGTCCAGCTCTAGACCGTGCCCAGGATAAATTGAAACAAAAAGGCGTCGATCTGATTGTCGCTAATGATATTTCAGAAAGTGGTGCTGGGTTTGACGTTGACACGAATGTTGCGACGTTGGTGTCTGAAGACGGCATTGAACCATTATCTATACGAACGAAGCGAGA
>CAZDQD010000019.1:0-39539 GCA_964507425.1 uncultured Vicinamibacteraceae bacterium | reverse complement strand
TGCTGTGAACGGGAATGGTAGTGCGACGGAATTTGGTTCAACACTCCAGAAAGCCGTTGATGGCATTAGTGGTGTCGATACGGTGATACCTGGCCACGCCACTGCCGTGCACACGTGGAGTGACTTCGTTGATTCGAGTGGTTTTTACAACGACATCGTGACGAAGGCGCAGCAGGCAAATGCGGCCGGCCAGTCAGTCGAAGATTTCGTTCGTTCTTATCAGCGGCCAAGTGAGTACAGTGATTTTGAGGTTGAAGAGGGACGTTTGACGAGTGTTGCGGGCTATGTGTTTGAGGGCCGGTAACTAAAAGTCTACAGTTGAGCGTCACGCGTACGCTTACTCTCCACTAACTGCTAGTGGTTGCCGGCTACGGTAGTCGCAGTGCGACTAGTTCTGGCGGGGTGTCTCCGTTTCCGCTGCCGACTGCCACGGCAATGTACTGTATCCCTTCGTGGAGGTAGGTAATGGGGTTTCCCCACGGTATTGCGGGTAGCTCTACCGAACCTAAGTACTCGCCGTTATCCTTGTGGTAAGCCGTGATCGTGCTTGCAGCTGCCGCTTCATTATCGAAATAGCGACCGCCGGAATTGACGATAAGCAGCGTTTTGGTTACAAGCGGGCCGCCGCCGTGCATGCCAATGTGGCCTCCGAGTGCCGGTAGATTTAGATGTTTAATGGCAGGGTGGTTTCTTGGGCCGTCACCATGTGGACTCATCCAGACATGGTCACCCGTGTTGAGGTCAATCGCCGTGATCCTCTTATATGGTGGTTTTACGAGCGGGAGACCTTGAGGACCGGGGACGGCTGTTGCCCAGGGGTCTGTGAAGTAGCCGACTGTGGCTGGTGGCGGATATTCGATCAAATCGACAGCACGCAGTCGCGTTTGCGATGGGATAAACAGTCTTCCAGTCTCTGGGTCGACGGCCGTGCCGGGCCAATTAATACCACCACCTGGGCCCGGCGACTGAATAATCGGTTTTCCTTCGCCGCGAACTGGGGGCGGCGTGAAGATCGGTCCGAGTTGAGCCCTGTCTGCAATCCGAATAGCTTCTTCGCGAAGTTCTGGTGTGAAATCAACCAGGTCATCGATGGTGATGCCTTGTAAGTCAAACGGCGCCGGTTTAGTCGGAAACGGTTGGGTCGGTGAGTACCATTCGCCAGGCACGTTTCCCTGAGGAACTGGCTTTTCTTCAATCGGCCAGACAGGTTCTCCCGTCACACGATTAAAGACATAGGTGAACGCCTGTTTGCTTGACTGGGCGATAGCCTTAATTTCCTTGCCGTCGACTGTAATGTCCAGAAGGTTTCCTGCCGTCGGAAAGTCGTAATCCCAAAGGCCGTGATGAATCGCCTGGAAATGCCAAATCCGCTCGCCTGTTTCAGCGTCGACGCAGATAAGACTTTCGGCGAATAGGTTGTCACCCGGTCGCATGCCTCCGTACCAATCATTCGTGGGCGTTCCTGTTGGAAGATAGACGTAGCCGAGTTCCTCGTCGACCGCCATGGTGCCCCACACATTGGAATGGCCGCTGTAACGCCACGAGTCGTTCTGCCACGAGTCGGCACCGAATTCGTCACCCTGAGGGATCGTGTGGAAGATCCATTTCATTTCGCCTGTCCGAGTGTCGAATCCTCGAACATGTCCTGGGTCAGCTTCTCGGCGTCTAAGGTTTGTGTCGGTGACAATGCTTCCGACGATGACCGTATTGCCAGCGATCGCAAGCGGTTGTGAATGGGTTAGTCGTGCGCGATCAACTGGACGCCCGAGACTGGTGCTTAGGTCGACCGCGCCGTCCGCTCCGAAACCTGGATACTGGGCGCCGGTTTTTGCGTTAAGCGCGACGAGAAATAGATCGTGTGTTGCGATGAAGATGCGGTCATCATCGCTCTCCGTGTCCTTCCAATAGGACACACCGCGGTGCTGCCATCCCATATTCCCAGGCCTATTGAGTCTGTCATAGCTCCGCGGATCGTAGGACCACGCCAATTCGCCAGTTCCGGCATCGATTGCTGCTACCTGTCCAAGCGATGTGCTGACGTACACTAAGCCATCGATCATCAACGACACGGATTTGAAGGGGCCAGGCCTAATGTCTTCTCGCTCGGTTGTTACTTCAGTTTCGAGAGAAGTCCATTTCCACGCGATTTCCAGGTCCGTAAAGTTGTCGGGCGTTATCTGGGCGAGCGGGGAATACTTTGTATTTGCCGCGTCGTGACCAAAGTGGTGCCATTCCGTATCGCTTGTCGATTGTGCGCTTGCTGGAAATACGGTTGCGACCACTAAAAGAAACCCGAAACCCACACCATGAAGACAACGGCAAATACACATTAACTGTTCTCCCGTACTGCGAGATGCTCTGTCCATCGTTAGTGTTACTACGGCAGCGCAAATACAAATAGGTTATTCGTATAGCTCGGTCGTATTTCTGGCGTTAGCCGTCCGAACGTGGATGCCGTGCTCGCGGTGCCGGTTCCAACTGCGACGTACTGACGGCCGTTAACGGCAAAACTTATCGGGAAGCTTGTCACAGCCGAGCCAAGGTTTATTTCCCAGAGGATGTCGCCAGTTTCTTGGTCGAGTGCACGGAATCGACCATTGACGTCGCCGCCGAACACTAATCCTCCACCCGTGGCGACCACAGACATCGTTGCTGAACGTTGTTCGTGTGTCCAGACTGTTTCACCTGTTTCAGCAGAGATGGCGTGCACGGTCCCAACTTGGTCAGTGCCAGGAGCAAGTTGATTGCGGACGGCAAGGTTATAACCACTATGAAAGGCGTCGTAAGACCCCCCGGTATCCACAGAGGTCGCGAGCATACGTGCGCAGGCATTACGGAGTGGCATATACATGGTGTTAGTAAGAGGGCTATAGGCACCGGCTTCCCAATCTTTACCACCGTTCCACGTTGGACAGGTAAACACTTCCTGCCCTAATGAACTAAAAACAAGTTCCGCATTTTCTGTGACCGCACCAGTCGCACCATCGATTCCACTAATGACATTTTGGGTAATCGTAGGCGTCGCCCAGAGAAATTCGCCAGTGGCGCGGTCCAGGGTATAGACCACACCGGTTTTTCCTGGAATACCTGTCACGACTTTGCGGACTTCTCCTGGTTCGATGCGAGGATTAATCCAACTGACGCTGCTGAGGTCGGGTGCAACAGCTGTATCAACGAGGATCCGCTCAAACGGGTGGTCGAGATCCCAACTGTCGTTAAGATGTTGGTAATACCACACGATGTCGCCGGTCTCAGCGTCAAGAGCAAGAGTCGAGTTGTGGTAGAGGTGTTTATTGTCGCTTCCTGCAAGCAAGAACTTTGGTGCTGGCGCTGTGACGGACGTGCCGACATAGATGAGATTCAATTCGGGGTCGTAGCTGGGAACCATCCAGGAACCGACATGCGACCGTTCTTCATACGGCACATCACCCCACGATTCATTGCCGGGTTCGCCCGGTGCAGCGATGAGCCCTCGCCGCCACAATTCTTCCCCAGTTCTTGGATCATGAGCGGTGATGACACAGGCTTCCGGTCCGCGTAACGGGCGGCAACTTCGTCCAGAGATAACCTTGCCATCTGCGATGATAGGGCCGGCAGAGTGACGAGCCGGATTTACCGTGTAATCGACGATTTCTGTTTCCCAAACTAATCGTCCAGTGTTTGCGTCAACGGCGTAGATATAGCCATCGTTCGCCGTGTCGATCAGGAGGTTCTCATAGATTGCGATGTTTCGAGTGACGGCGCTTAAACCTCCGACGTGTCTATCTGCATCGTCCGGTATTTGACGCTGATATTCCCATTTTAAATCTCCGGTGACTGCGTCTAGCGCTTGAATAATTTCGTTTGGATTCGGCATGTACAAGGTGCCTTCATAGGCGATGGGTGTGCCTTGTTGGTCCCCTTGCGCTAAGCCCCGAGTCCAGACCATTCGGAGGTCCTGCACGTTATCGCGGTTAATCTGGTCTAAGGGACTGTAGCCCCATCCATTGAGCGTACGCCGCCACATCAGCCAATCGCCGTCCTCTGGTGCTTGGAGTATTTCGTCCGTGACAGGCGTGATCGTCTCGTTGGTTTGAGCTGACAGAGAGGTTATTTGGACCAGTACCAAAGCTAGTACCGTTAACAGATACCACGTTACATAAAGCCGTTTCATGTTGAAACTCCTCGGAGTGTGACACTGATATGCCGTGCCTCTATTTTATTGTTTGTCCGGCAATGAAAACACATAAAGCGCGTTGCCGTTGCCTGGTTGATAAATATCGGGGCTGAGACGACCGGTAAAACCTCGAAAGATGCCGAGCCCGGTTGGCACAGCAATATATTGTTTACCTCCGGCGGCATAGGTGACCGGGAATCCATGAGCGGCCGTCCCAAGTCGTGTCTGCCAATAGACTTCTCCAGTTCGAATGTCGAAGGCTCGAAAGTAACGGTCAGCGTCTCCAGCGAATGCAAGGTCCCCACCAGTCGTCAAGACAGAGGTTAGGAATGCGCCGCGTTGTTCGTGGCTCCAAAGCTCTTCCATTGTACGGACATCGTAGGCTGCCAGTTTGCCGAGATTCCCATTCGTTCCAGGCATTTCTCGTAACTCGACGCGAGCGGCCTCACCGCCGCCGCCATCTACCATTTCAACCGGTCGACCGGTCATTGTCATGCAGGCTTGGTGCAGGGGGATGACGAGAGCGCCGGCTTCTGCGTGGTACGAGGATGCCTGCCAGTTGTGACCACCATACAAGCCCGGACAGGCGTCGATAGGTTCGTTCACTTGTGCGTCTTGGATGTCTTGGCGATAGACCAACCGACCGGTTTGCGTGTCAATACTTTCAAAGATGTCCTGGTAGACAGTTTCTGCGAGAGCGACAAACTGACCATTTTCGCGGTTCAATTTCCAAAGAATTCCGTCCTTGCCGATGGTAAAAAGATATTTGTTATCGTCGAGATCAACAAGAACTCGCTCGTACACAATATCTAGGTCGAGTGTTTCTCCGGGCATATGCTGGAAATACCAGCGTAGTGATCCAGTGCCAGGATCGAGTGCGAGCGTGGAGTTTGTGTAGAGCGCGTCATTTCGCGTCGACATCCCACGGCTTGCTGCGACCCATGGTTTTGCTTGGGCGGTGCCAATGTAAAACAGATTGAGTTCGGGGTCGTAGCTTCCGGGAATCCACATGTCGCCACCGGCTCTGAGGTGTGGCGGAACGTCCCCCCAGGAGCCGTTGTTGGGATCGCCGGGGAGCGCGATCGTCGAGGTTCGCCAGAGCTCCTCACCGGTGTCTGGATCGTGTCCGGTAATGAAACAGGTTTCGTCTTTGTAACGTTGGCAGCCGTTGATTCCCGTTACGACGACGCCGTTGGCAATAATGGGTCCGCCGAACTGCATGAACCCTTGCGTGTAATCTGCTTTGATTGTTCGCCAACGCTCGTCACCTGTGCGGGCGTCGAGCGCAACGAGTGCCGCATCGTAGGTCGCAAGAAAAACATTGTTTCCATAGAGCGCGAGTGTTCGCGTCGCACCGTGAGTTGCGGCATCTTCTGGGACAGGGTAGCGGTACTCCCAGATCACCTCACCTGTGGCGGCGTCTAGCGCCTGCACAACGTTCTTCGGGCTTGCGAGAAACATAATGCCGTTATGGACAAGTGGCGTGGGCTGAGAGTTGCCGTCTTCCATGGCGATCACCCATGCCAGCTGTAGCGAAGAAACATTGTCAGCGGTGACCTGATCGAGTGGGCTATAGCCGTGGTTATTGAGCGTCCGTCTCCAACTGAGCCAATCTTGATCAGCTGGTTGCGCGAGTAACGCATCAGTGACGGGAGACCAGTTGCTGACAGCCTGGTTCGGAAAGCCTGACCGTTCTGGCGTCGAGGAGGTTTCAGTGTCGCCGGAAGGGGCTGGTGCCGCGTTTGGCGTGTCTGCTGTGCCGATTGTGACGGTCGTATCGGCAAGCAACGCGTTCGGGCCGGCGCTATAACCATTCGCTTCAAAGATGTACGCGACGATATTGCGGTAGGCCGTATCGGTTAATGAGCCGCCTCGGCCAGGTGGCATATCGTTTTGGATATACGCGATAAGGTCACGAGTTGTTTTGGCATTCCAATTGTCTTGAAAAACCGATCCCACTAATTCTGGACCGTGTGCGGACCCTCGGAGTTGTGACCCGTGACACTGTGCGCAGGACTGTTGGTACCCGTTTCGGCCGGAGACAGCCTGGTCTTGTGTGAAGGGAACCCCAATTTGCAGTGTTTGTCCGTTGACAGCTGTGGCGAGACCAAGTGCGGTGACTTGGACGCCGAGGGCGAAGAGATAACCCGTCCTGAGCATACCCATTAATAGCACCGTTCCGGGTGGATCGCACGGGATACCGCCGGATCTGTTGAATCTCTTGCACGTTACGTCCGGAAAGGCCATTATGAGTGGGAGATTTGACTTGGGATCGATGCCATGACAATTATTTTTTCGGTAATGATTGCGCTGGTGGGGATACAGCCGGCGACTTTAGACTTCGAGTTTTTCAAGAATGAAGTCCAGCCCATTTTTCTTGAAAGAAAAGCGGGCTTTACGAGATGCGTGGTGTGTCATGCTGGCGAGGGTCGCGTCGGGTTTTTACAGGAGCTTCCTGAGGGTGCGGCTATGTGGACTGACGAACAAGCGCAGCTAAATTTTGAGGCTGTGTCGCGCCTGGTAACGCCGGGTGCGCCAGAGGAGAGTCGGTTGCTGATGCACCCACTTGAGCCCGATGCCGGCGGGGACGAATTTCACAATGGTGGACGGCAATTTAGTTCACAGGACGATCCGTGGTTCCAAACCCTCAAAGCATGGGTGCAAGGGGAAACAGGTAACTAGTGGCGAGATTGTGTGAATGTGTGACGAAGGAGTTATGACTATGCCCACGATGAGACACATGTGTTGGTTGTGCGCGGTTCTGGCGACGTTGTTTGCGCTGGTGTTTCTTGTGCCGGCGTCCGTGGCGGCGCAAGGTAAGGTGCGGATCGTGCAAACGAATAGTGCGGGCGACAACGTACATATTATCGATTCTGTAACGAACACGGTTGTCGGAGAGATTTCTGGAATTGAACGTGCACACGGTGCGGCTCCTACACCCGATGGTCGGTTTCTCTACGTTGCTAATGAATCCGATGACACGGTTGATGTCGTGGATGTGGCTATGATGAAGGTTACGAAAAAGATTCCCTTGAGTGGGCGTCCTAACAACATTGCGATTACTCCTGATGGTCAGAAGGTCTATGTTGCGATCGCTCAATCTCCCGGGGCCCTCGAAGTGGTTGAGACGAAGACGAATGAGGTGTCCGCGGTTATTTCAGTGCACGGCGGTGTTCATAACACCTACGTGACGCCGGACGGGAAATACGCGATCGCGGGGATGATCGGTGCACGGAACATCACGGTTGTCGATACCAAAACGGACATGCCGGTCTGGACCACGTACTGGGACTTGGGTATTCGTCCGATGGCGATGGACGTGAACGCTGACGGGTCGACGCGTCGGATCTATGCTCAATTATCAAATTTTAACGGCTTTGGCGTGCTCGATTTCGAAACTCGCAAGGAAGTGATGCGTATTGCGTACCCAGAACTGCCCACTGATGAACGTACCCCGGGTCACGGTGGCAATACTGCGCACGGCATTGGGGTCACTCCGGATAACAAGTATCTGGTCGCCAACAGTAGTCTGAACAGTAGTGTCTACGTCTATACGCTTCCGGACCTAGATCTTGTTGGCGGTGTCCGTGTGGGCCATTCGCCGAACTGGGTGACGATCACGCCGGACAGCAAACATGCGTACATTTCCGTTTCAGGGCAGAACAGCGTGGCGGTGGTTGATATCGCGAAGGTTGAGCTGGTTACGGAAATTAAGACCGGCGGTCAGGTGCCCAAGCGTAATGCCACATTGGTGGTTGAAGAGTAGTACAGTCGCTGGACTTGTTGTGTTGGCTGCGCTGCTGGCAGTGCTTGTCGCTTTTGCGAATATAGCAACCGTCCGCGCCCAAGCTGGTGCCGACGCTGTCTATACGGAGGAGCAAGCCAGTAGTGGTGCGGCCCTGTACGATGAGCAGTGTGTGTCGTGTCACGGTTCGATTAGACAGTTAATACCAGAGATGGCTGCGCTGCTGGCCGACCACACGTTTCGCGCAAGGTGGAAAGAACGGTCGCTCGGTGAATTGTTTGAGTTGATACAGGTTGAGATGCCTCAGGATGCACCAGGGTCGTTGACCGTGGACGAAACAAGTCAGTTGTTGGCTTTTATATTGCAGGGCAATCGGCAACCTGCTGGTGAGCATGAATTATCCCGCGATATGGAAGTCTTGAAGGAGATGCCGTTTGATCCAGGTTCGTGATATGACATCGGTAGGAGGTGCAACGATGAGAATCGCGTCTGTTTTGGTTGTGCTCGTGGGATTGCTGCTTGTGGTGTCGCAGGCGTCTGCGCACCATTCGTTTGCAGCGGAATTTGACATTGATAAACCCATTACGTTGACAGGAACGCTTACGGAACTTGAGTGGGTGAATCCACACGGGTGGATCCATATGGATGTTGAGGGTGAGGATGGCAGGATAGTGAATTGGGCTGTAGAGATGGGTAACCCAACAGCACTTCTCCGTCGTGGTCTACGGAAGAGCGATTTTCCACCAGGGATCGACTTTGTGGTTGAGGGATATTTGGCGAAGGACGGGACCCCGACTGCGAATGGCATTACCGTTACGTTCCCGGACGGACGAAACTTTTTTGCGGGTTCTTCTGGTACGGGAGCACCTGTCCCGACACCAAGGCAATAGGAGCCGGTTGATGCGTATTTCTGCTCCGTTTGTGTCTGTCAGTGTGGCGACGAGCTTCCTACTGGCGTTGGCCGTGTCCGAAGCGGAAGCTCAGACTCCGAACCTCCAGGGGATCTGGCAGGCGGTCAACACGGCTGCTTGGGATATCGAAGATCACTCAGGAAGCCTTGGTATTCCTGCCGGGCAAGGTGTTGTTGATGGCGGTGCGATTCCGTATCAGCCGTGGGCGTTGCTTCAGAAACAAGAGAATTTCACGAACCGGGCTACAGCCGACCCGTTGGCCAGTTGTGCGATGCCTGGCGTCCCACGTATCACGTACATGCCGTACCCCTTCCAAATTCTTCAGTTTGACGACCGTATTCTTATTCTTTATGAGTATGTTCACGCGACGCGCACGATTTATATGAATGGCAGTGACCATCCAGATGGGCATATCGATTTTTGGATGGGAGATTCACGCGGCAGGTGGGAAGGCGAAACCCTTGTCGTCGATGTTATCCACTTTAACGACCAGACCTGGTTTGATCGAGCTGGAAATTTCCATAGTGAGGCGCTTCACGTTGTTGAACGCTACACACCGAGAGGTCCCAACCATATTGACTATGAGGTCACGATTGAGGATCCGAACGTATTTACACGCCCGTGGACGATGCGGATGCCGCTCTATCGGCGCCAGGAACCAAACGTGCAACTATTGGAATATGAGTGCTATGCATATGCAGAAGAAGATTTGGCAAAAGATAAATAGAGTTGGGGCCATTGGCATGATTGCTTTACTTGGCGCGATGCCGGTGGAGCTATACGCGCAGCAGGCCTGGGAACCACCGCGGACGGTGGATGGTCACCCTGATTTGCAAGGCTACTGGGATGGCGGCCCAGCCAACGCGTCACATAGCATTGAAGACGGCTGTTGCGACGTCGTCCATGCAAGGATGCAAAGCCGGACGCCGGACCGTCTTGGACTACTCGAACCGTTAATCATCGACCCACCGGACGGACGTATTCCCTACCAAGAATGGGCAGAGGTTAAGCGAACGCAACTTCTGTACGACATGGAAACGCCAACGGAATTGGGGCATATCGATCCCGAAGATCGATGTCTGCTTCTTGGCGCGCCACGGAGTAATTATCGAGGTGATCTGGAGATTCGCCAGACAAAGGACTTCATCGTGATCCTGTACGAATGGGCACATGCGTATCGTGTGATACCGATGGATGGGCGCGCTCATGTTGGTGAGACGATCAGTATGTATAACGGCGATTCGCGGGGACGTTGGGAAGGCGATACGCTGGTCGTCGAAGCGAGAAATTTCAATGATCAGGTTTGGTTGGATTCTCACGGGAGTTTCTATAGCGACAAACTTCGTGTTGTTGAGCGCTGGGAGCTTGTTGAGGGTGACGCGATTCGATACGAAGCAACCATTGAGGATCCAAATGTGTTTACCAGACCGTGGACGTTGGCGTTTACGATGGGGCGGATTGGGGGGGCCGATTACGAGTTTTTTGAAGAGGCGTGCTGGGAGGGTGTGACCAATAAGCATCGACTCGCCGCAGGACGCCTTGCGGTGGAAGCCGGGGAGCGGCAACTGCACACACATGAGGAGGAGTCCCAGTGACGATCGAGATGTCACGGGGTAGAGGAGTAAGACGTATGAGAGGGTTGCTATTCGTTTGTGCCTTGCTACTGTTGAGTACGGGTTGTGCAAGTGACAACCAACAGACTGTCGTGGCTCAGGACACGGGTGCAGTGCCGATGCCACCGACAGACCTCTATGCGGGTTCTCCGTACCTCCGAGAATTGCGGAACGATTTGGTATACGGAGAGATTTGGGAACGGCCCCAGCTTTCGAAACGAGATCGGAGCTTGATCACGATTGCGGTTCTGCAAGCGCTAGCCCGTGAGGAGCTTGGTATCCACATTCCGCGAGGTCTTGACAATGGCCTCACGCCTGAAGAGATTTCAGAAATCATTTTGCATGTGACCTTCTATGCGGGTTGGCCAACCGGTGTGCAGGCCTCGATAACGGCGGCAGAAGTGTTCGACGAACGGGGCTTAACACTTGGCGAACTTGGCCGCGCGCCCGCGCAGACCGAGTCTACGACGCCAAGCTCGTTGAGTGATGCGTATGCGGCTGTGCCGAGATTGGGCGCGCTGCGTAATAGCCTCCTGTATGGCGATATTTGGGAACGTCCGCTCCTCTCAAAGCGGGATCGAAGCCTCATTACTGTGGCAGTCAACCAGGCTCTCTATGTTACGAATGAGCTTCGTTTGCATATTGATCGTGCGCTTGATCAGAACGGTGTGACGCCTCAAGAACTTTCCGAGGTCGTTCTGCACGTGACGTTTTATGCGGGGTGGCCAGCGGCCGTTAATGCCGGCCGGCTGCTCACGGCTGCGTTTGAGTCTCGTGGCGTAGTGTTTACGGACCTCGAGTAAGTAGATGCTCGGTCTGTTGCCTTGACGATATCTAGGATGCGTACCGATTAAGCCTAGTGAGGCTAATTGGGTTCTGGTAGCGAAAATACGAACAGATTGTTTCCCGAGCTCGGACGGAGTTCAGGCGTCAATCCAGAATTCCCTCCGCCTGTACTCGCGACCACGTATTGCCGTCCGTCAACTGCGTATGTGATCGGAAAACCCATCACCGGCGAGCCGAGATTGATTTCCCAGAGAACTTCGCCCGTTTCCTGATCGAACGCACGGAAACGACCATTGCCGTCGCCTCCGAACACTAAGCCACCGCCGGTGGATACCAATGCTTGGGTTGAGGCCCGCTGTTCGTGAAGCCAAGTCGTCTCGCCGGTCTCTGCGGAAATTGCCCACACGCTTCCGAGTTGGTCTGTGCCTGGTGCCAACTGAAATCGGGCGGCTAGCTGGTACAGGCTAAGGCCACCATCGGCTGTGGATAACACACGCGCGCAGACGTTTTGCATGGGGTAATACATCATGTTGGTCAGTGGGCTGTATGTGCCGGCTGGCCAATTTTTACCACCGCCCCATCCTGGACAAGATAGGATTTCCTGTCCGTATGCGCTGAAAATAAGTTCAGCGTTCTCCGTAACCTCACCGGTCGCGCCGTCGATGTCACTAATGACATTTTGTGCGACGGTCGGCGTTGCCCACAAAAATTCTCCAGTCGCTCGATCAAGTGTGTAGACGACGCCGGTCTTTCCCGGAACCCCGGTGACAACCTGACGGAGTTCACCGGGCTGAAGGCGCGGGTTAATCCACGAGACGTCGTCGGCATTAGGGGTTACCGCTGTATCAACCAGTAATCGCTCGTAAGGATGGTCCAGATCCCAATGGTCGTTGAGATGTTGGTAATACCACCTGATCTCTCCGGTCTTGCCGTCAAGTGCCAAGGTGGAGTTGTGATACAAGTGTTTGTTGTTAACGCCGCCTAGTAGAAATTTTGGGGCTGGTGATGTGACAGATGTTCCTACATAAATCAGGTCGAGTTCCGGATCGTAGCTGGGCACCATCCACGATCCCACGTGCAGCCGTTCTTCGTAGGGGACGCCTCCCCAGGTTTCATCTCCTGGTTCGCCGGGTGCAGGAATTAAGCGTCGCCGCCACAATTCTTCTCCTGTCTGGGCGTCATGTGCAACGATGGCACACGAATTCGGACCCGCTCTCGGCCGGCAGCTTCGGCCAGAAATCACCTTACCGTTCGCAACCATCGGCCCTGACGTATGTCTGGCCGGTTCTGTGTCGAAATCAAAAATTTCTGTTTCCCAGGCCAAGTCACCAGTGACGGCATTAACTGCGTAGACATAACCATCGTTGGCAGTGTCAATGATCGTCTGGCCGTAAATTGCGACATTACGATTAACGGAGACCAGCCCTGCTCCTCCGAGCACTTGAGGCGCGTCGTCTGGAATTTCTCGACGGTATTCCCATTGCAGGTCACCCGTGACGGCGTCAAGTGCCTGTAGATGATCGTTAGGGTTGGGCATGTAGAGCGTGCCCCCGTACGCCAACGGTGTTCCCTGCTGACTCCCGGGTGCTAGTGCTCGGGTCCAGACTAATTGGAGGTCGCCAACATTGGCACGATTGATTTGGTCTAGCGGACTATATCCCCATCCGTTTGGCGTGCGGCGCCACATCAGCCAGTCAGCGGGCGCCGGATTTTCAAGCATTGCATCGGTCACGGGTACAAAACTTCCTGCAGTCTGCTCTGTGAGTACGACGGGAACTACCACTATTGCCGTTAGCCAAACGACGGTAATTCCCGTTACAAGCAGTTTCACTCTTTGCCGAAGCAACATCGTACGCTCCTTCACTGTGCGTATCAGTAGTCGTTAGCGTCTAGGGACACGCGAATTATTTCGTTGTCGTTACGTGTAATGATGTGGCGGTTCGCGTAGGCCGGCTGCGTCCAGTTGACCGCTCTGTCTTCAAACCTCCGTGGGCCATAGCCCGCCCGTGATGTCGGCTCAATCAATTTAGTCCGATCCAATTCAACGTACCCCTCGGGGGTAAATTGAGCGATGATCAAGTCTCCGTCATCATTATTCACAAAATATCGGTCACCATGCCGAACCATGAAAGCAGTGCCCCAGCGACGTTGCGCCGTCATCTGGTCGCTCACCCACAATCGGTTCCCAGTCATGGCGTCAAGTCCCCGCAGTTCACCATAGCTGTCAACTCCATAGATGAAGTCCCCTTCAAGAATTGGAGTTGTGATCAGAGAATGCAACGATTCAGTTTGATCCGGCATTTCGCCTGCACCTGAAATTCTCCAGATCTGTGTTGCCTCAGGGCGATCGTTGTCGAGGCGGAGCATCAACGAGCCACCATAAAACTGACTAAAAAACAAATAGTTCTCACTCCGAACGGGAGTCGCTACAGTAATTGCCGACGGAGCCTCCCAAGGCTCTTCCCAATAGACCTCACCGGTTTCCGGATTCAAAGAACTCACCGCGGTTGGATGCCACACGATGAGTTGCCGCACGCCGCCAGCCTGAATAATAACGGGCTGCGCGTAGCCCATTTCCGAGACAACATCAATTGCCCGCCATACTTCGTCTCCCGTCCTCTTATTGAACGCGACAACCAAGGCGTCCGGTTCACCGCCAACAACAGTAATGGCTAGGTCTCCATCCACTAACGGTGAACTTGAAGTTCCCCATACAGGTACGGTCGTGTCGTATTCGGCTACTGTGTCCCGCTGCCATACGACCTCGCCAGTTTCTACTTCGAGACAGAGAAGCATTCCAGCCCCTCCGGCAACGTAAACATAGTCACCGTCGACCGTCGGTGTGGCGCGAGGACCGGTTGCGTACGAAAGTTGGAGATTTCTGTATTCCGTGGGCCATTCGTGCGTCCAGAGAATCTCTCCCGTCATTTCATCGAGCGCGAGGACCCGCTCCGTGCCATCCATAACGCGTGTCTCTTGAAGAAACTCAAAATCAATTACAAACACACGACCATCGGCAACCGCCGGCCCTGAAAACCCACCATTCACTGGAGTGCTCCAAGTGGTTTTCAGGCCACCGGTCGGAAAACGTTCCACGATGCCATCTTCCGTCCACACGGCTTGGCGACCAGCGCCTCGCCATTCCGGCCAATCGTTGGCGTGGAGCGTCATCGACGCGAGAACGCCCGTAACAAGAGTCAACGTGCAAAGTGCAAAACACAAAAAACTGTAATTTCGAGTCGTGTTCATAAGTGTCTCCGCTCGCGGCCACGTGCTTGCGGCTCGCGGTGAGGTTAGTTGATGAGTTAGAGCCTTTCGTCCTGTTCAGCAGGTAAGCGCCTTAAGTTGGAAGCCCTCCGTGTTTCGGGTGTATCTTATGCTTCAGCGGACTTCAATCTACATTGTTTCCGTTAGCGCTCATGTCCTGGCTTAGGAATTTGTTAATCAGGCAGAGCGAAGACAAATAAATTATTGCCGGAACTGGGACGCAGTTCCGGTGTCATCCGGAGATTAATGCCCGCTCCGGTACCTGTGCTTGCAACGATATATTGACGGTCGCCAATGGCGAAACTGATCGGGTATCCGGCAACCGGAGAACCGATGTTGACCTCCCACAACACGTTGCCAGTATCTTGGTCGAATGCGCGGAAGCGCCCGTTCGCGTCACCACCGAAAAGTAAGCCGCCACCAGTAGCAACGAGTGACATCGTTGCGGCTCGCTGTTCGTGGAGCCACGCTGTTTCACCAGTTTCAACTGAAATGGCGCGGACGGTGCCTAGTTGGTCAGTGCCAGGCGTCAGTTGATGTCGAGCTGCGAGCGAATAGATCGCGAGTGGTCGCTGGCCGCCCTCCGTCAGCGCAAGTTCGCGCTCGCCTCGAACATTGTCTGTCGAGAGCATACGCGCGCAGGTGTTGCGCAGCGGAAAGAACATCGTATTGGTTAACGGACTGTAGGCCCCGGCTTCCCAATCTTTCCCCCCGGCCCATGTTGGGCAAGCTAGAACTTCTTGCCCCAGTGACGTGAACGTAACTTCAGCGTTTTCTGTGACCGCACCGGTTGCGCCGTCGATTGAGGTGATTACATTTTGTGAGATGGTCGGCGTCGCCCATAGGAATTCGCCAGTTTCACGGTCAAGGGTGTAGACGACGCCCGTTTTGCCAGGGATTCCAGTCAATACCTTGCGGACTTCTCCTGGTTGCAGTCGAGGGTTGATCCAACTGACGTCTGACGGGTTTGGCGCCACCATCGTGTCGACCAGGATGCGTTCGAAAGGATGGTCGAGGTCCCAATGATCATTGAGGTGTTGGTAATGCCATCGGATCTCGCCGGTGTCGACATCCAAAGCCAGCGTCGAGTTGTGATAGAGATGCGAAAGTTCGGTTCCGCCAAGCAGAAACTTTGGCGCAGGTGATGTGACTGAGGTGCCCTGGTAGATGAGGCGTAGCTCGGGGTCGTAGCTAGGCGGCATCCAGGTGCCCACGTGAATACGTTCTTCAAACGGCACGTCACCCCACGTCTCGTCACCAGGTTCGCCTGGTGCGGGTACGGTCCTTCTCCGCCATAATTCTTCACCGGTGGTAGCGTCGTGGGCGACGATGACACAGGATTCGGGACCGCCCAGTGGTCGGCAGCTGCGACCAGAAATCACCTTGCCGTCAGCAATGATCGGTCCCGAGCTGTGGCCGGCTGGGGTGACTTGATAGTCGAAGATTTGCGTTTCCCAAGCGAGTTCACCAGTTGTGGCATCAAGTCCAAAGACATAGTTGTCATCACTGGTATTGATGATGAAGCGGTCGTAAATAGCAATGTTGCGGTTGTTGCGCGCGTTGCCACCGACGTATTCATACACGTCATCTGGAAGGTCGCGTACGTATTCCCACAGCAGGTCTCCGGTCGCTGCATCAATGGCATGAATAACATCGCTGGCTTGTGGCATGTAGAGGACGCCGTTATAAGCAAGCGGCGTGCCTTCTTGGGCGCCCGTAACTAGGCCCCTGGACCACACGAGTTGGAGTTGGTCGACGTTGGTTTTGTCGATTTGGTTGAGGGGGCTGTATCCCCAGCCATCGAGTGTGCGGCGCCACATTAACCAGTCTGAGTCAGCCGGGTCTGTGAGTGTAGCGTCAGTGATCGGTGAAAAATCCTCTTGTGCCTGCACATTAGGTGGCTGTATCAGACTAGCCATGCAGATTAAAAAACTGATGATGCTTAGGACACCTATAGTTTTTGAGTCATGCAACATTCGACAGTTTTCCTGATGCCTGTGGGGCCATCCTAGCCCGGTTAGTTAGAGACATGTTACTTCACACTCGTCCGCGCCGGATCGATGGTGCTTTACTCAATGTCGACGCTACCCTGGCAAATGTCAAATGTACGACTCAATGTCCATCGAGGCTGGAGACATTATGGAGATGGGGCGAGTACGGCGAGTACAGCGAGGCGCCTATCTGTATTGTTGCGGATGCCGTGAGGAACACCATCCGGGGCCACCAGAAGGAGTCCGGTGTGCATCGGAATCTCTTGATCGTTGACCAAGAAAAGTCCCTCGCCTTCGATGACGTGGTAAACCTTGTCCATTCCAGCGTGTGCGTGAAGTGGATGCTCTTGGCCGGGTTCAAAAGTGTTGAGTCCGATGAGGATATGCTCTGACTTGAAAATAGTTGATTTGCTGTATTTGTCTTTGGAGTAGACGGCATGTTCTAGAGGATCGATGGCTACAGAATGTGTCATGTTGTAATCGTATCTAGGTGTGGTCGAGACGTAAACAGGCGTTAGTAGTAGCGCAGTGACACGAGTTTGTCAGTCGTTCAGAAATTATCACGGTCCTCGTTCTTTTCAGTTGGGAAGGTCTGATTTCTGTCCGTTGCCTCGGGCCACGGAGGGTTGCCGTTGAACCGTTGGCGATGTCTCGCTAAACTAGTCGTGTATCGCCGCAGCGGCGGATAGGTTTTCTGAGGGTGTGGTTGTGGGTTCAGTGCCGTCCTGTTAACTGCGGTGGGTCTCTTAGCCCAAAAGGGGGCGATGATGAGTGCCAGTGTTCGGTACGTGGTTGGGTCCGCTGTAACGTTATTGCTGACGGTCAGCCCTTCCGTTGCCCAGACGGATTATCAATTAATTGATGCGGTTAAAAGCCAGGACGAAGCAACCGTACGACTGCTAATTAATCAGCAGTCAGATATTAATGCGGTGCAACCTGACGGTGCGACGGCGCTGCATTGGGCGTCTTATGTGAATGACCTTGAGTTGGCAAAACTGCTGGTTGATGCTGGTGCCTCGCTCGACGCTGCTAATGATTATGGTGTCACACCGTTGGCGCTGGCGTGCGACAACGGTTCCGCGCAGATGGTCACGTATTTAGTGGCCGCTGGAGCAAGTGTGAAGCTGACGAGGTCAACGGGGGAGACCCCTCTGATGACATGCGCTCGAACGGGGGCTCTGAAGGCCGTTCAGGTATTACTTGACCATGGAGCAGACCCCAACGTTGCAGAGGAGTGGCACGGGCAGACAGCGTTGATGTGGGCGGCAGCCGAACGGCATATAGATGTTGTGCGCATGCTGCTTGAAAACAATGCTGATGTGCATGCGGTGTCTGAGGCTGGTTCGACGGTGTTGCTTATTGCGGCTCGGGAGAACGAACCGGAGATAGTGAGTCTTCTGGTCGAGTTTGGTGCGAATGTGAACGATATGGCGCCAGATGGGGTAACGCCTCTTATTGTGGCGACTGTCCGTGGTCATGCGGCGCTAGCAATGCGTCTTCTTGAATATGGCGCCGACCCAAACACGATAGCCACGGGTTATACGGCGTTGCATTGGGCGTCGGGGTCGTGGCACACGGAGTTGACTGGGAACTTACGAGGTATAGCGACAGAACGAGATGCTGAATGGCAGTCGATGAATGGGGTGCGCAGTGGCAAACTCGACCTCGTGCGATCTTTGTTACAGCATGGTGCCGACCCGGATGCCCGGCTCGCAAGAGAACCGCCTCAGTACGGATACGCAAGTCCTCGATTTCGCGTCAGCCTGTTGGGCGCAACACCATTCACACTCGCAGCCATGGACGGGAATGTGTCTGTAATGCGTGCCCTTGTTGAGGCGGATGCCGATACGACGTTAGGGACCGACGGAAACACGACGCCCCTGATGCTCGCGGCAGGTCTTGGGCGAGTTCTGGCAGAGACTCGCGTGACCGAGGATATAAGTATTGATGCCGTTCGCTATGTGTTGGAGCTTGGTGCGGATGTGAATGCGGTTAATGAAGTGGGACGAACCCCGCTGCATGGGGCTGCGCATGTGAGGTCGGATACTGTTGTACAGCTGCTCGTGGATTACGGGGCTGCCGTGAATGCGGCCGACGAGCGTGGTGTGACGCCACTAATGATTGCAGAGGGTGGTGGACATATCTTCCTTCCTGGTCTTGGCGGCGGGAGCACGGCTGACCTTTTACGGGAGTTAGGTAGCGACAGGACTGCACCCTCTAGCTTTATCGAAAATTTTACTGAGGGGCAGACGCGACGAAGGCGGTAACTGTGATGTCCCCGGTCAGGTTGCGAAAGCCGTTTGATATGACTAGGTCTTTAACCGACAACAGCGTTGTGCATTTCGCCCGAGCGACGACAATGGCGTTTGCGGTTCTCGTCGTTGGTTTGGTGGCGGCTGCCGAGACAGCGCAGGCGGCTGGGCGCCAGTCCCAGACTGGTGAAGGTGCCGCTGGCCACCAAGCTGTCCTTGATCGATACTGCCTGACTTGCCACAACGATCGGATGCAGACTGGTAGTTTGACTCTGGAAGGTGTCGAACTTGGAAGTCTGCAGGACGGCACGGAAGTTTGGGAAAAAGTACTACAAAAATTGCAGACTCGAGCGATGCCGCCTCCCGGACGACCGAGGCCTGACGAAAACGCATATGAGGGTGTCTCATCGTTTCTTGAGGAGGGCCTTGACCAGCTAGCTGAAGTCGCGCCGAACCCAGGAAGACCAACTATCCATCGGCTTAATCGGTTGGAGTATACGAATGCGATTCGGGACTTGATCGGTCTTGAGGTGGACGGGGCGCTGTTGCTTCCGGCGGATGACTTGGCATTTGGTTTTGATAATAACGCTGATCTTTTAACGGTTGCGCCAGGATTGTTGGAGCGTTACATGTCGGCCGCGCGGAAGATAAGTCGTCTTGCGATTGGCGACCCTGGGATTGATGTGGATGTTGTGCGGTATCCGTTATCTTCGCTGCTCAACCAGAGTGACCGGATGAGTGAAGAGTTACCGTTTGGATCACGAGGTGGCACAGCGATAGAGCACCATTTTCCGCTTGATGGTGAATACCTGATTAGATTGAAGTTACAGCAAAATGGGGGCCGGAATGAACCCCAGGAAGTTGACGTCCGGGTGGATGGCGTTCGCGTCGGATTGTTGACAGTTGGGCGGTGGCCTGAGGAAAGCGAAACACTTGAAGGAACTAACGTTCCGGCCGGCCGCCGTACTGTTGCTGGTCGGGCGGCTGCAGGTTCTGGCTTAGCGGTACGAGTACCGGTACGAGCAGGTCGGCGTCTGGTGAGTGTGTCGCTTCTGCAGCGGAACGGCGTGGCTGAGGGGGTCCAGCCACAGCGGTTACCGTTGTGGACATTTGGTAGCGGTCGTGGCTACGTCGAGAAGATGGCGATCGAGAATATTGAAGTTGAAGGCCCTTACAATCCGGACACGTTTGGCGGCGGGCCTGGTGCGGAAGCCGAAACGGTCACACGTCAGCAAATATTTGTGTGTCGACCGAATACGGTTGAAGAAGAGGAGCCCTGTGCGAATGAGATTCTTCGCACCCTCGCGCGGCGCGCGTTTCGTCGGCCGGTGGAGGCGAGTGACGTTGAAGCGCTACGATATTTTTTCCACGAAGGCCGGCAGACTGGTGGATTTGAAACAGGTGTGCAACGTGCGTTGGAAAGACTGTTGGTGGACCCGGAGTTTCTTTTTCGTTTAGAGCGGGACCCGGACGAGACGACAGCGCAGAAGGTGTATCAACTCAGCGATGTCGAGCTCGCCTCACGGCTGTCATTTTTCTTGTGGAGCAGTATCCCAGACGACGAACTGCTGGAACTGGCGGAAGAGGGACGTCTCAGTCAGACAGCTGTCCTCGAAGAGCAAGTTAACCGGATGTTGCAGGATGAGCGGGCGAATTCGTTGGTGGAAAGTTTTGCATCGCAATGGCTTCACCTCCGACGTATGCGGTCAGTGGCGCCAGATGCAAACGCGTTTCCAGAGTTTGATGAAAATCTTCGTGACGCATTTATTCGGGAAACGGAACTGTTTGTGCAGAGTCAACTGAGAACTGATCGGAGCGTGGTTGAGCTGCTTACGTCTGACTATACGTTTGTCAATGAACGACTAGCCAGACACTATGGAATGCCGAATATCTATGGACCACGGTTTCGTCGGGTTGCGGTGCACGAAGAAAATCGACGCGGGTTGCTTGGGCACGGAAGCATTCACACGGTTACTTCGTTGGCGACACGAACCTCACCGGTGATACGGGGCAAATGGGTGCTGGAGAATATTCTCGGAGCGCCGCCGCCGCCCCCGCCTCCGGATGTGCCCGAACTTCCGGATCGCGCGGACGATGGGAGAATGCGGTCCATGCGGGAACGTATGGAGGAACATCGAGCCAATCCAGTGTGTGCAAGCTGTCACTCGAGGATGGACCCACTTGGCTTTGCGATGCAAAACTTTGACGCAATTGGGAAGTGGCGCGATGAGGAAGGTGGGACTGTTATTGATGCTTCCGGCGCCTTACCTGACGGTCGAAGCTTTGACGGACTCTCAGAGCTACGAGACCTGTTACTCTTACGTCCTGAAGAATTCGTAACGACGGTTACGGAGAAATTGCTTACATATGCTCTGGGGCGTGGTGTTGAATATTACGATCGGCCGGCGATCAGGCGCATTGTGCGGGAAAGTGAGAGCCAGGATTATCGATGGTCGTCTATCGTTGCCGGGGTAGCAAAGAGTATGCCGTTTCAAATGAGGAGCGTTGACCCATGATTATTACCAAGAAGTCTCTTCCAAGACGGACAGTGTTGCGCGGTTTCGGTGCTGCATTGGCGCTGCCTTTGTTGGATGGAATGGTGCCGGCGCTCACAGCATTGGGTAGAACCGCAGCGGCACCTAAGCCACGGCTTGGCTTTGTCTATAAGCCCCATGGTGCTGTAATGAATAAGTGGACGCCGTCCACGGAGGGGCGCGGTTTTGAATTTACAGAAATTCTCAAACCGTTGGAGTCATACCGTGAACAACTTACGGTATTGACGGGGCTTGACCATAAGCCGGCTGCACAGCTGCCTGGGGATCCCGCGGGCGGGCATGGACGAATTACCGGCGCGTTCCTTACGGGCGTTCATGCGAAGCCAACGGAGGGGGCTGATTTCGAGGCAGGTACGTCGGTCGACCAAATCGCTGCCAGTCATCTCGGCGAGCAAACTCAACTTGGTTCACTCGAACTCGGCATTGGGCTGCCAGAGTTTGGTGGTGCCTGTGATGCGGGCTATAGCTGTGCGTACATCAGCACGCTGTCGTGGAGTACGCCCACGACACCGTTGCCGATGGAAAGTCAGCCTCGAGCCGTCTTTGAACGGTTGTTTGGTGATGGCACTAGTACCGATCCTGAGGCGCGACGTTTGCGGATGGACCAAGACCGCAGCATTTTGGATGCCGTGACGGACAAAGTGTCGCGGATGAAGAACAATCTTGGCGTCCGTGACGTTGCCAAGCTGGATGATTACCTCACCTCTGTGCGTGATGTTGAACGCCGCATCCAACGCGCTGAAGCTGATGTCGATAAAGAATTACCGTTCGTGGAACGGCCAGCCGGTGGCACCCCAGCAACTTTTGATGAGTATGTGAAGGTGATGTTTGACCTGCAAGTGTTGGCGTATCAAACTGATCTCACGCGAGTGATTAGTTTCCTGATGACGCCAGAGCTTACGGCGCAAACGTATCCCGAAATCGGTGTGCCAGATCCCCATCATGCGCTGTCTCACCATGAGAACAATCCAGAGAGTTTGGTGAAGCTGATAAAAGTAGCGAACTATCACAGTCAATTATTTGCTTATTACCTCGACAAACTTCGCTCTACACCGGATGGTGACGGAACACTTCTCGATCAAATGATGATTCTGTATGGCAGTGGCATGAGTAACAGTAATCTCCATAACACGCAGAATTTGCCCCTTCTGGTCGCAGGTGGGGGCGCTGGTCAACTGCGCGGTGGGCGGCATATTCGCTATGCCGCTGAAACGCCGTTAACCAATCTGTATTTGACTCTCTTGGACCGCATGGGTGTGCCGGTGGAGCAAATTGGAGATAGCACGGGGAAACTGCCGAACCTCTCTGACGTATAAACCATCACGAAGTGCCACCAATGAGTAACTGGTAACGCGGCCGAGAGCCACTGTTGCCGCATTGGTTTCCGAGGCCGTGTGCAGGTTTGCTGCAACTCAGTCCAGCGAGGTGTGTCCCTCTACGGAGTTTACTTAGGGATTAATGTGACCAACGAGAATAGGCCGATAAGACTAGGAGCCGTTCACGCTCTCCTCAACTCTATTCAACCCACACAGACCGCGTTCGAGAAGCACTGGGCCTCGGCTGATGTTGCGCATTTACTTGATGGGTCGTTGTATCTCGACCGTAGCCGTGGGACGGCGACCGAGGCTGAACTTAGTGCCAGAATTGGACGTCTGATTCGATACAGCGCGTCGACCGGTATTGATGGCATTTTGTTTACGGGATCGTTTTTCGGTGAGGCTGTCCGACAAGCGAGAAAAGAAATTGATATTCCTGTTCTTGCCTCTTTCGATGGGTTGATTGCGCGTGCGTGTACGTTGGATGCGCCACTGGAGGTCATCGCCACGGCTCCCGAATCCGTTCGGCTGCTGGTGACTGAGTTGGAGGCTGAAGCGGTGCGGCTGAAAAAGAGGCTACAGGTTTCAGGTTGCGCAGTTTCCAACGCGATGGATGCATTGATTGAAGGGGATGCGACACGGCACGATCAACTGGTGCTGGAGCAGGTCGAAAAGACAGCCCCTGATGCGATTATCCTTTTTGCGCAGTTTTCCATGGAGCGGGTTCTTGCGCAATCCAATGTGCGTAGACGCGTTCCGGTGATAGGACCAGCTGGCGAAGGAGTGCGCCGATTATTGAATCTGGTCGGCTGAAATGGACCCGGCTTGTGAGTTTTCGCACTGGCTGGCGGTAGGACGTGACCTGGGCAAGTTGTCGCAGGTCTCCTGTCGTTGCGGTGTGATTGTGGTTTACGCCTAGAGGTTTTCCGTGTGTGGGCATAGAATGGCGATGCTGGATGGAGTATGTAGGGTTGCCGGCGGGCTACAAACGCCGTGGGTTTGGGAACCAAGTACAGAAAGTAATTGTGCTCATGACTATGACGGCACGACGGATAGTAGCGGCTTCGTGTTTCTTGTTCGTGGTCGCAGTGTTTCTGACTGCTCAATCTGATCGGTATACAAGGCCATTTCCAGGGCACCGTGTTGTCGGCAATTTGTATGCTGTTGGCACGTACGACCTCGGAGTGTTTTTGGTGACGTCAAGTGAAGGGCACATCCTGATCAACACGGGCGTTGACAGCTCTGTCGGACCAATTCGGTCAAATATCGAGTCTTTGGGTTTTCAAATGGAAGACGTGAAGATTCTCCTGACGATGCAGGCGCATTGGGACCATACGGCGGCCCTAGCCGAGATCAAGGAACTAGTTGGAGCTGAGATGTGGGCGACAGCTGGGGATGCTCGGGTCCTTGAAGATGGCGGAGTAAGCGATCCGCACTTCGGTGGGCGGGAATCATTTAGGCCAGTCAAAGTCGACAAGATTATTGATGATGGAGAGGTGATAGCACTTGGCACGACGCGGCTGACGGTGCTTGAGACGCCCGGGCATACGGAGGGGAGTTCCAGCTATCTCATGGACGTCCGTGAAGGCGGTCGCGATTACAGCGTCGCTATAGCGAACATGGCAACTATTAACCCTGGGAAACAACTTGTCGTGGAAGCGACGTATCCAGGGGTTGCTGAGGATTTTGCCGAGACATTTCGAAAACAGAAGGCTCTTGATATCGATGTTTGGGTGGCGGCTCATGGTCCTCAGTACAACCTGCACGATAAATTTGAAGCCGGACAGGACTACGACCCGAATACGTTTGTTGATCCGGACGGATTTCTTGCCGAAGTCGAGCGCCTTGAAGAGTTGTATCTGGAGCAGATTGCGGCGGAACGGAAATGATTCACTCTGGTAGCGGGGGATGGGCGTGATGTGGTTGCGGTCTCAAGTAACCTGTGTGCTTTCCGTTGCAGCGGTCGCGATGTGCCTTGGGCAATTCGTAGCCGCTTCAGATGAATTGGGTGCATTTACGGTCACCGTTGGTGTTGAGTTGTCATGTCCATCTTGTGCCAGTGGTCTCGAGAGACGGCTCGGACGGCTCGATAACGTTGCAGTGGTCGATATACAACCTGACGAGCAGCGGGTTGTTCTTGGGGCCACATCTGGGACGAAGGTCGATTTGCAGGCGGTGCGGGATGTTATACGGAATGCGGGGTTTATTCCGTCGAGTCTGCACGTAACTGTGGTTGGGTGCGTCGTCGAACTCGACGGTGGTATTGGGATTGCGTTGTCGGAAGATACTGTCGTAATGGTCGTGGAGGGAGAGAACACACGGGCAGAGCATTTATCGCAGGCGTTAGGCCAACAGGTGCTTGTTCGAGGGGCCGCACCTACAGAGGCAACGGCTAATGAAGAGGTTCTGCACTTGAGCGAGTTTGAGATACAGCAATAGTATGTAGCGTATGTTGTTCCGGCAGGGGATGAGGGGTTAGGAGTGCACCAATGAGCGAAAGACGAGTCGGTTTACTGTTCGGATACGTAATGTTGATTGCGGCGGTGTTTGTTGTGATGTTGCCAGCATCTACAGTGGCGCAGGGCCAGACTGCAGATGATGGGTCGCCGAGGACGGCATGGGGTGATCCGGATTTACAGGGACTCTGGAATAACGGCACGATTACACCCTTAGAAAGACCAGCTTCCTTGGAGGACCAGGAATTTCTTACACCCGAAGAAGTCGCTGGCCTTGAGCGAGCAGCGGCGATCCGCGTGGAAGAACAGAACGCGCCGAGTGAAGTGAGAACGCAACCGTTGCCGGCTGGAGGAAATGTCGGGGCCTATAACAGTTATTGGACTGAGCAGGGGACAAACATTGTTCCGACGGGACGGACATCTCTTATTACAGATCCACCAAATGGACGACTACCGGAATTAACCCCAGAAGCGCTTGCTCGAATTACCTCGGACGAAAACAAGAGAGTTGCGGCCGCTCGAGATGGCGCGGTTCCGGCACACGGTCCGGAAGATATGGGATTAAGTGAGAGATGTCTCTGGTACCGGGGTATTCCGACGTTTCCAACGGGTTACAACAATAACTACCACATCTTTCAGAATGAACACTTTGTCGTGATACTTCAGGAGCATATTCACGACCTGCGAGTGATCACGCTCGATGGGCGAGGGCATTTGCCGTCGAACGTTCGTCAGTTTGCAGGTAGCTCGGTGGGGCGCTGGGAGGGGGACACTCTTGTCGTCGAAACGACGAATTTGAGAAGTCCGTTTATACGGCGGTGGAGCCGTCCCGAACATTCCTTGTCGCGAGGAGACCTAAGCGAGTCGGTTCACGTGTTGGAACGTTTTCGACGCGACGGTGACGTGCTGGATTATGAGTTTACGGTGACCGACCTTGAAACTTGGACCACTCCGTGGAGTGGGTCGTTGCCGTGGGCACGTGCTGAGGGTCCGATGTTTGAGTTTGCCTGCCATGAGGGTAATTACGGCATGACAAATATGATGGCCGGTTCACGTGCCGATGAAAGCCAGTAACGCGTCTACTGTCGGGCAGAGCCAAAATGTTTTTGGTGCCGAACAACTTGTGGCGGCATGATGGGGTATCTGCACGATGGTCGGCAATACATCGTGGTGCAAGTCGCAGGTCGGAATTTGCCGGGCTCGTTGGCGGCATTACGTTTACCGGTGGAGGAATGATGATGAATCGGACACAGGGTGTCTTTTTGATGGTGTTGTTGATCCAGCTCGCCATGGTGACGACTGGACTTGCGCAGTCAACGTCCCCTGGGTGGGAGCCGATTGAAGAGGAGCGTCTTCTGAACCCGGAAGACGGAGATTGGATGAACTATCGTCGCACCTACGACGTTACAGGATTTAGTCCACTTAGCCAGATCAATCGAGAGAACGTAGATGAGTTGCGCCTCGTGTGGGCCCATTCGATGGGTGATGGCAGTCGGTGGGTTCCGACGCCGGTCGTATCGAACGGCTTAATGTTTGTCGCCGAAAGTGACCGGGTCACTGCATTTGAGGTGGAAACCGGCGATGTGGCGTGGGTACATCAGCGGAGTTTTCCTGACGACATTCAGAAGTCCCAGGCGCTGGGACGGTCCCGCGGCGTATCGGTCTATCGTGACCGTGTCTATTGGGCGACTGCTGACACATCATTGGTCGTCCTTGATCAACAAACGGGTGAGCAGCAATGGGAGGTGAGCACTGGTGATTACAGTGATGGTCTGGGGCACGCGCATCCCGCGTTAATTGCCGATGGCAAAGTCGTGCTCGGGTTCGCCGGGGGCGATAAGAGTGCCCGTGGGCTTGTCGTGGCACACGACGTTGAGACGGGCGAGCATCTCTGGACAACGTATACCGTTCCGGAACCTGGCGACGCCGAGTACGAAACGTGGGGAGAACGTGAAGTCCCGCCGATGGGTGGACTGACGTGGGGGACGATTAGTTATGACCCTGAATTGGGTTTCATCTACCTTGGGACAGGACAGCCCACACCGTGGGCGTCGACACTGCGGGGACCAGGTGATGCGTTGTACACGAATACGATTTTGGCACTCGATATCGATACAGGAGAGATCGAGTGGCATTTTCAAGTTGTGCCGGCAGACAACTGGGACCTCGATGCGACGCATGAGAGTATGCTCGTCGATCTTGAGATCGGCGGCCGCAGCCACAAGGCATTGATTGAAACGAGCAAAATCGGATGGGGCATCGTGCTGGACCGTGAGACCGGGCGTTTCTTGCGTGCGTTCCGAACCGGCTATGACAACATCGTTACGGGTTGGACTGATTCAGGGAGTCCCATTATTAACCCGGCGTTGATTCCTACAATGGACGATGTTGACTCGGATAAGGTGTTTGAGGTGTGTCCGCACTATCACGGAACAAGAAACTTGAACGCTCCGAGCTATAGCCCGGATACAGGTCTCTATTATCTCGGGATCAATAACAGCTGCATGGATGTAACGTTTGTGTCAGAAGAATTCGAGCCTGGACGTATTTTTCGAGGTATTGGTAGTCGTACGAAACAGGTGCCTGGATACGACTACATCGGTGAGTTCGTAGCGTTCGATCCGGTGAGCGGACGGCGTGCGTGGGAATTTCGTTATCCGGGTGGGGTCGCGATGACCGCCTCTGCGCTCGCTACTGGTGGCGGCGTTGTGTTTGGTGGGACGGCCGATCGGCGGTTGTTCGCACTTGATGCCGACTCAGGAGACCGGTTGTGGGAGACGCGCCTGAACGGGGATATTTCAGGTGCACCAGTGACGTTTGAAGTGAACGGTCGGCAATATGTGGCCGTTGGAGCCGGGGGCCGTATTGGTATGACGACATCCTATGCACGTTTCACCAACACGACGATACCGCAGGGAAGTGGAGTAATGTGGGTGTTCGCATTGCCTGAGTAGTGTGGAGAGAAGGAACACATCATCCAACCTGGTTGACGATGGTGTGCGGTTAGCCGGCTGAGGTGAAAGAGAGTAGTTACGATGATGACCCAGAGGCGCTTTCGAATCGGTGCGATTCATGCCCTCGCGAATGCGATACCGACGACCCAGGCTGCGTTCGATCGAGTGTGGCCGGAGGCCGATGTTGCACACTTGCTGGATGGTTCTTTGTATTTGGACCGGGACCTTGGTACGGCCGATGAGGAAGAACTGACCGCACGGATTGAACGTCTTGCACGCTATAGTGCGTCAACGGGAACCGAGGCCGTGATTGTGACGGGCTCGTTTTTCGGTGCTGCAGCGAAGCAAGCTCGTGCGGCGGTATCGATTCCCGTGTCAACGTCCTTTGACGGCATTATTGAGCGCGCGCTTGCATTCAATGGACCGTTGCACGTCCTATCGACAGCACCAGACTCATCGACGTTGTTGGTGGAAGAACTCGAACGAGAAGCAGAAAGTGGTAATCGTAATATCACGGTGTCTCGTCAGGCCGTTGCGGGTGCATTGGATGCCTTGATTGGTGGTGACGCCGACCAGCACGATCGATTGGTGTTGGCGGCCGTGGAGGCCGTGGATCCGGGTACGGCGATTCTGTTTGCGCAATTTTCGATGGAACGTATCCTTGAGCGTAGCGCCGACGCGCACTCGGACCCTGTGATTGGACCGGCGAGTGAGGGTGTCGCGCGACTGCGCGACATGCTCACGCAACAGTAGTCGCTGTTCGGCGCACAGCGCTGTGCCTACCGAGTGATGAGTTTGTAGGCGGCAACGGCGAGAACGGCACCTAGACTTGGTGCAACCATATAGAGCCAGAGGTCATTGAGTGTGCCGGTTGCGATGGCCGGCCCAAGGGACCGCGCTGGGTTCATCGACGCACCTGAAATAAAACCTCCGCACAGTGATGCGAGCGCGACCGTTCCTCCAACGGCAATGCCCGCCATGAGACCTTTTTCTTTGGACCCGCTGGACACGCCGAGGATGACGAACATGAGTATCGCAGTTAGAACAATTTCAAGTGCAAACGATTCGAGAAGGCCTCCTGTTGGCACCGTCGTTCCTAAGTTTGTTTCGGAAGGAAAAATTGCCCAGACCATCCCACTGGCGATGACGGCGCCCAAACATTGACTCAAGATATAGGGCGAGAGGTCGGATTTGTGTAAACGACCTGCTGCCCAGAATCCGAGGGTAACAGCGGGATTCAGGTGAGCGCCGGAAATATCCCCAACTGCATAGATCATGGCCATGACAACCAGTCCAAAAGCTAGCGCCACACCCACAGCGGTAAGTTCGCCACCCATTAGATCGTTGGATGCGATGGCGGCCGTTCCGACAAAGACCAGTGCGAATGTTCCGAACACCTCGGCAATATAACGTTGCATCTTGGAGATCTTCTCAGAAACCGCACGGCCGGGAAAGCATGTTCGGCGGCCAGACTGTTGCTGGTCTTGGTTTTTATCGTGATGTGAAACTGTCTGTAAACAGCATGCGTTTAGCCATTTTCCAGCCGTCGGATTGTTTGAGCCAGGTTATGCGGTAGATACCAGAGGAACGAATCACGGGAGCGGAGTCAGCTGCGGTTTGGTGGGTGATGAGTGCCATGTTTTCTGTCAGGGCACTGGTGGCGGTGAGTTCAAGGAAGACGAGGCCAGAGAAATGGTGGCGAGTCTGTCGGTCGGCTAGTCGACCATGGTGTGATGCGTGCGCGTAGTCAAAGATCGCTTCGTTCCCCAAGAGTTCCGATTCAGGTACCAAGTTGCCATCGCGATAGCGCTCCATGACGCCGTCGTCCGTGAAAAGTGCTGCGAAGCCGGCCGCGTCTTTTCCGTCCCACCGATAGGAATACTGCGTCAACTGGTCCCGGATGGCGAAACGGTCTTCAACAGTTCCTGAAACTTGTGCGGCGTTCGTGTTTCCAAGCAACACAGCGAATGAGCAGGTGAGAAAAACGATGTGCCAGAGCCTGGCTGAGGAAATTTCCATGCGTGTGACCTATTTTATTCGCGGTGACTGGTGTTCGACACAGAACTATTATGTTGAGCGAGGTGGTTTTTATAGTTTTTTTACTATGGCGACAACTTTTCTATATAGAATGCTCACCTCGGGTTGCGTTCTACCCCGAGGAGAACCGGTCTGGAGCGCCACTCAAAATGATTTTAGATGGAGCGCTGGTAGAACGACACGGCTGTTGAGCGTGGTTGTTCGTAATATTTGTGAAGGTTTCCGTCATCCTACGAAAGGTGTATCGATGAAGACGAGTCGCCACATTCGAACATTGGTCACGGTGTTATTTGTGAGTGGTCTGGCAGGTGCCTGCGCGCCGGCGGCAGACGAGCCGACAAACAGACGATTGCTCCGCATTGCGGAGTTCACGGTTAAGCCAGGTGAACAGGCTGCTTTTGAGGAAGCCTGGGCAGAACAGAACGCCCGTCTTCAAGCAGGGAACTTCTCATTCAATCAGCAGGTTAGCCAGAGTGGTCGAACCTACCGGGTGATTAGGTTTATGCAGAGTTGGGAACGCTTTGAAGACCAGATTGTTGAATTTGGAAGTTTGGCCGGTGATCCCCCTCGGGCGATGTTTGAGTCGACAGAAAACATTACGAGCTCAATCTTACGCGGACAGCCAGATTTGACCTACATACCGGAGAACCCACGAGTGGCGCAGGATGAATATGGGTTTATCAGGTACATGTTTTTCCACACATATCCCGGTACGGGCCGACAGGTCGAAGATGTCATTAGGAGAAATACTGAGCTGCGCCGAAGTCTAGGTCTCGGCACGCCGATGATCGTGACTAGAAACGTGGTGGGGAATAGTGGTCCAATGTGGCTGTTTCGCTTCCATTACCGAGACATCATGGACTACTACCGAACGCAGGCAGAAGAACAGGCGGCGATGGGTCAGGAATTTCAAGACCAATTTGCCGAACTTGCGTCGTACACGCGTCATATTGAAATGTCGAACAACACCGTGCGTCGTGACATGAATTATCAAGCTGCGAATTAGCCGGACGCTACGGCGTGGCTCAGATATTTTCATAACAAGCGTTACATAGTGGAGGTTGGTTGTGACTAAAAGTATTCCGTTGTCTATTGCGTTGGTAGGGCTGTTGGTGTGCGGTGTGGTGAGTGTTGGAGAAGCTCAACAGCTTATTGAAGTACGGGACGTGCACGTCAAGCCTGGTCAGATTGCGCAGTATGAGGCCGCGATTAAAGAGAGTGTCGCGTTTCGACAAGACAATGATTTCCCGTTTGCCGTTAGGGCTTTCCAGGCGGAACCCGACCTTTATCGGTATGTCACTTTTCTTGGTGACTGGGATGGGCGCGACACAATTCGGGAGTGGTTTAGGCCAATTCTTGCTGGAGATCCACCTGATTTTGCCAGGGCGTTTTCTGAGGCAACCGAAAGTCAAGCGGTCTCCTACGAACGAAACCGACCGAATTTAACCTATAACCCGGAGAATCCGCCGGTTACGATTGATACTATGGGAGCTATACACGAGCTTCGCCTCTACCCCATGTCCCACACGGTAAGGCAGGTAGCGGATCTGCTCGAACGATTTGGTGCACTATACGAAGCGCAGGAGGTGCCTGGTTCGAAGTTTGTGTGGCAGGCAGCCGCCGGAAGTGACCTTCCCATGTTTACCCAGTATTTTCCGACTGCTGATTCGGCCTCCTATTACACAGAGCGCGCTGCTGCAATGGAATCAATGGGAAGTGACTTTCAGGCATTACTGCAGGAATTGGGACCATTGCTGAGAAAAATTGAGAACGTGTCTTGGACAAGTAGGCATGACCTTTCCTACGTGCCATAGCGTTTGCGGAAAAACCGTTCAGTTTTAGCAAGGAGAGGTGTCGCGATGAGAAGTCAGTACGGGATAGCAGGATTGATTGGGATGATGGCTGTCGGCGGCCTTGCGGTAGCGTGTGGTGGTGGTTCGGAGACCACGGAGGCGCCAAATCGTCCACTCCTCAGGATTACAGAGTTCACGGTCAAGCCAGGTCAGCAGGCGACGTTTGAAGCGGCGTGGAAGGAGTTGCTGGCGCGCCGCGAACAGGTTGGTAGTCCTGTTGCTGTGAATGTGAGTGTGAACGACGCCGGAGTCTATCGCGTTATTCGCGCCATGGGAACGTGGGAGAATTTCGAGGCTTATCAGCAGGAAACAAGTGCATTGCCAGGTGAATTTCCTGCAGATGCGTTTGAACAGTCTGTCTCAAGTATCACGAGTTCGATACATCGGGCGAGACCCGACCTTGGGTATACACCAGAGAATCCTCGGTTCGCTGGCGATCAACTCACGAATGAGGAATATGACTTCATTAAATATTTTTTCATTCACACACGCCCTGGTACGCGTCAGCAAGCTGAGGATATTCTGCGCCGGATGGCTGAGGTGCGGCAGCGACATGATGTTGATACGCCGATGATCGTTACGAGAACTGTCGCGGCAGCGGATGGGCCGATGATACTTATCCGTCTTCATTTTGAAGATGTCGCTGATTCGTATACCCATAGTGCCGAGTATATGGCCGAGATGGGTGATGACTTTCAGTCACTTTTGAATGAAATGCAAGGGTTGGCTCGTCATATTAGGACATCAAATAACGTCGTCAGGCGTGATTTGTCCTATGTGCCAGCGAGTTGATACGGATGTTCTAGTTGGAGATCGTTTTTGTGTGAAGCGACAACGTGTTGTCACGCTAGATAGAGGAAGACCTGGGGTGACGCGTCATAAAGGATGGTGTTCAGTGAAACGGAATGCGATGGTCGTGTTACTGGGGTGTCTATTGTTGCCAGCGTTTTCAACGGCAGCACAGGCCCAGCAAACGGAACCAATACTATTTGAAGTGCTGGATGTACATGTAACTCCGGGAATGACCGATGAATATGAACAAGCCGTTCTGGAAGGTGTGGCGTTTCGGGAGGAGCATGACTATCCGTTTCCCGTTACGGTTTCCCAAGCATCTCCGACCCACTTCAGGTTTTTGATTCGCTTGGAAAATTGGGACGGGCGTGCAAGGTCTGACGCCTGGTTTCAAGAGCACGCGTCTACACCACCACCGTTTGTTTCGCGGCTGTTCGGTTCAACCGATCACGGTTCATCGTCCATCGTTCGCGTTCGTCCAGATTTGTTTTATGTGCCCGAGGAACCACAGGCAACCTTTGCTGAGCGGGGGAGCCTTCATGAGATTCGGTTGTATATCGAACCCGGATCTGTGAGGGATAGCCTGGATGCTATGCGAGCGTTTATACCGATGTATGAGAGTCACGAGGTGGGCACCCCACGACTTGGGTGGCAACAGGTCATTGGGAGCGATGGACCCATGGTATCTGTGTTTTTTCCGGCTCAGAGTTCTGCGGATTTCTACACAACGCGTAACGCTGATACTGCACGGATGAATCCAGAGTTTTCGGATCTCTATGCGGAAGAGCTCGCACCGACGGTGCGAAAGCGAGAGCAGTTTGATTGGGTGCCACGGCGTGACCTCGATTACGAGCCGTAGGTTTCATGGGACATGTTATTTGATTTGGTAAGGAAGGTGACGGCAATGACAGTTAGTCGTGTGATGGGCACGTGGATAGTCGCGCTGTGCGTGACCGTGATGGCGATAGGGTGTGGTGGTTCGTCCACACCCGACGAAGAGAATCGCGGCCTACTTCGAATTACGGAATTTTCGGTGAAGCCTGATCGGCTAGCAATGTTTGAAGCGGCGTGGAAACAAAACATGGCTCGTTATGAGCAAGCTGGAAGCTCGTTCGGGTTCTCGGTGAGTGTGAGTGATTCTGATGTCTATCGAGTTGTGAGGCCAATGGGAAGTTGGGCAAGGTTCGAACAATATCGTCAGGAACAGCAGGCACTTCCTGGTGAATTTCCACGCGAGGCGTTTGGCGACTCAATAGACCATGTTAGGAGTTCAGTGCTACGCACCAGGCAGGACCTTAACTACCTGCCAGAGAACCCACGATTCGCCGGGAATCAACTCGGGAATGAGGAATACGGGTTTATTAAGTATTTCTTTATCCACACGCGCCCCGGGACCGGTCAGCAAGTTGCAGATGTGCTGCGTCGGATGAATGAAGTGCGCCAACGTCACGATGTGGACACGCCCGTGATCGTGACGTCGTCGGTCCAGTACCACGACGGACCGATGGTGTTGCTGCGGATTCATTTTCGTGACGTCGCGGATTCGTTTACGCACAGAGATGAGTACATGGCAGCCATGGGTGAGGAATTTCAGGTTCTACTGGATGAGATGAGCAATTTGACTCGTCACATCACGGCTTCTAATAACGTGGTTCGTCGCGATTTGTCGTATCAGCCGGCGAACTGAATGAATGTTTGAGAGAGATGTTCTGTTATGGCTGAGTTTTGTAGTTTGGCTTATTACAATTGAAGGAAGGCGAAGTCCGATGAAACGTAAGAGTCAGGTAATGGTATTAGCAGCGATGTTGCTTGTAGGCGTGGCGACCGGTGCGTTTGCGCAGCAGCCAACGTCACAGATTTGGGAAGTTGTCGATGTTGAGATTAAACCGGGAATGCGTGCTCAGTATGAAGCAGCTGTGCTTGAGAGGAATGCATGGCGTGAAGAGGGTGGCTACCCGTTTGGCATGCAGGCGTTTCGTGCAAATTTGTATCACTACCGCTTCATAACCTACGTTGGAGATTGGGCTGGTGTGGAACGGAGCCGGCGTTGGTTTGAGCCTTTTCTGGCAGCTGGTGCCCCACCTGATTTTGTTGAACCGCTGCAATCCGCCACAGTCAAATTGTCACGGTCATATATCCGAACTCGGCCAGATTTAGTCTATGTTCCAGAGGGCCAAACCTTCGCGGAGACGTTCACTGAAGCTGGCTATGTTCATGAAATTCGGCTATTTCCAAAACCAGGAATGACTCGGGCATACACGGAAGCACAGGCCGCGTTTATCCCGCTCTATGCGGACAGCAATGTCCAACTTGTTCGAGGGGCATGGAGCGTTTGGGCTGGCGCCAACGTCCCAGAGCAGTCGTTGTTTTTTCCAGCAGAAAGTGCACTGGCATTTTGGGAAGAGCGGAACGCTGGGATAGAGCGAATGGGACCTGAGTTTCGGCGCCTTCAAAGGGAAGTACTTATTCCAACGGTCAGGAATGTTGAAATCTGGGCTTGGGAGAAACGAGACGACCTGAACTATCAACCGTAGGTTTGGTTGTCCGTGGGGTTTCAAATACGAGCGGTGGTGTGGCTCTCTCAGGAGTTGTGCCATCGCTCATTTTTGTTAGCGCGTATAACGTTCTGAGTTGTCTCCTAGCGCGTACCACGTTACGCTGAGCACCTAGAGATTGGTCGCGTGTGGTCTGTAGGTCTCGTGTCCTTCCTGTTATTGGTGACGTGCTGACCGCTTGTCTTCCTGGCCAAAGGTATTCGTCATTGGGGTGACATTGGTTCAGCGTACCTTGAAAAAACTACTACACAATGCCGTGGTCGCCGTCTTACTGTGGATAGTCGCGTTCGCTGGTGTGGAAGCGGCCCCGCAGGGCGGATCGTCGTCGGGCCCTACGCAATTAGTCGCGATTGACGCGTTTCGTAATATTACCGGTGATCCGGCAGATGACTGGATGGGGCGTGGTATTGCCGAGACGGTCGCGACCGGGCTTGAGGGCGTGGCAACCATCCGGGTGGTTCGGTCTAATCAATCAATAGCGGCCTTGGTTGTACGCGGTGCCTATCAACGTTTAGGTGAGCGGATTCGCATTACGGCTCGCGTGATTGAGGCTGATACTGACCAGGCGATCACCTCGGCGGTCGTTGACGGAACTGTTGAGGAGTTGTTCGTCCTGCAAGACCAATTGGTGGCTCAGCTTCAAGCCGGACTAGGACCCGGCACGCTTTCCGGTCAACCGGACATGGCGCCAGTCGGTATGTTCGAGCAGTCCGAAGTTGATTCACTAGATGACACGGAAGGCGTAGAACCCAGCCAGCAGGGGGTAGGTGTTGGACGGGCTCCTGTTGCGGGTCTACCGCCGAGCGAACAATTTCGCGTGCAGCCCGTGCGCGTAGAAGAGATGCCGGTCATTGATGGCCGCCTGGATGAAATGGTGTGGCAGCGCGCGACGGTGGTCGATGAGTTTGTGCAACAAGAGCCCGCTGAGGGCGAGCCGGCAACGGAACGAACGGTGGTCCGGTTTATGTATGACGCCGAGACACTCTACGTCGGTGTGGAGGCCTACGATTCAATTCCCGACGGTATCGTCGCAACAGAGATGCGTCGAGATTCGCTGCGCCTTTTCGAAGAGGATAATTTTCAAATTATTTTTGACACCTTTCAGGACCGGCGGTCGGGTTATATGTTTTTGACGAGTCCGTTAGGAGCGAAACTCGAGCAGCAAATTGCCGAAGAGGGCGAAGGAGGATGGCGGGGCAGGAATAGTTCGAATATCAACCTCAACTGGGACGGTGTGTGGCATGTGGAAACGACGCAGTCGACAGACGGCTGGGTAGCTGAAATTGCGATCCCGCTGATCACCTTGCGGTTTCCGAAGACGGATACACAACAGTGGGGTGTGAATTTCATGCGGAATATTCGGCGGAAGAATGAGCAGGTTTATTGGGCGCCGGTTTCAAAGGAATATCTCCTGACACGCGTCAGCGTAGCGGGGACGATGGAAGGTATCGCCGATGTTGACCGGGGCATGGACCTCCGCGTGTTGCCGTATGTACTTGCCGGCGGAAGGCAACAACGGAACGGCGACGTCCTTGATGCGTCCGGGTTTGGCGATGTTGGACTGGATGTGAAATACGGAGTTGGTTCGGGTTTAAATCTCGACCTGACGGTAAATACCGATTTCGCACAGGTTGAAGTCGACGAACAACAGGTCAACTTAACGCGGTTTCCGTTGTTCTTTCCAGAGAAACGCGAGTTCTTTCTTGAGAATGCGGGGATGTTTAATGTCAATGCAGGCTCGGGCTTTGACCGTAAAGCAGACTTATTTTTTACGCGACGCATCGGTTTGTCTGACTCTGGTCAACCCATACCGATCATCGGTGGCGCACGTCTTACGGGAAAGGTGAACCGGAACAATGTCGCCGCGCTGAACATTACAACCCAGGAAAGTTCGAGTGGGCTCGGCCAAAACTTTTTCGTCGGCCGTTACAGTCGAGATATTTTTTCACGGTCGAAAGTCGGAGGCATCGTCATCAACAAAGAGACGGTGGGTGGCAGTGATTACAACCGCACGTTCGCGCTCGATACAGCGTTAGCGGTACATCCGAATTTTGTGATCAATTCGTTTGTGGCAAAAACAGAAAGCCCTGGAGTGTCGACTGGGGATATGGCAGGGTTCATTCGCGGGACCTGGTTGAGCCCCTCGTCACACTTGCATGCGGAATATGTCGACTTGCAGGACAACTTTAATGCCGAGGTCGGTTTTGTACCGCGTATTGGTATTCGTACGGCGAAGGCTCACGCGGAATGGAATCCGCGACCGGGTAAATGGAATATTCGGATGCTCGATCCGATGTGGAATATCACCTATACGACGGACCAACACAATCGCCTGTTGACCAGGCGCATCCATAACATGGTCGGTATTTATTTTGAAGACGGGTCCTCTGGCATGGTGTATTACAACGATTTTTTTGAGCAACTTAATGCGCCGTTTTTCATTCACGAGAACGTGACGATTCCTGCGGGAACGTACCGATTTGGAGAGTGGGTCTACTCGTACAGGACGGACCCGTCGAAGCGGCTCTACGGTGACATTCGCTATTCGCCGCAGACATTTTTTGGCGGCACACGGACGGATACACGCGCCACCGTTGGGTTTCGGGCGACGCGACGGATCGCGACGGAAGTGAAGCTGAGCCGAAGCGATGTCGACCTTCCGGGCGGAGCGTTCGTTGCGGACCTCGGGTCTGTGACGTTTGACTACGCGATGTCACCGGACCTGACGCTCCGCACAATCACACAGTACAACTCCATTACCCATGAAATCAGCAATAGCGTCCGGTTTAACTGGATCTATAAACCAGGCAGCGATATCTATGTGGCCTATGACGAGTTGCGTGTCGACATGGATCCGCAATTCGCAGGGATTCGGCGCGCGTCTCCGTGGGTCCGTAACCGACAACTGGCAGTCAAGATGACATACCTATTGAGTCGCTAATACCATACTCACTTTGGAGGAGTCATGATGAAATCAATATATGCCGGTGGTCTGACCGTCTTGTTCGCGCTGGTTGCTACCGTCCACGTATCGGCGCAGGCGATTCAGGTCGTGACGGTCAATACGTCTGACACAGCTGGATATCTCGAGTGGGTGCAGGAGGCTGCCCCAGTGTTTATTGGAGCTAGCAGTGGTCCGGGAGCCGTCGGTGCCTGTGTGCCAGCATCTGGTGCAGAGCAGGAGGGAGATATTTATTGGTTTGCGGCTGCGGCAAATGCTGAAGCCTTGCTGGCGCTCGACCCGAGTACGCCCGCCATTGCGCGTGAGGTTGCCAAAGCCGCTTCGATCCGGACGGTACGCACGCGAGATGTCATGACTACTGCGAAGCCATCAGATCGGCGGCTGGAGACGGGGAACCGCTATGGGCAGTGGGCAGTGTTTGTAGAGACGTCGAATCCGGGCAGTTACGTAAGTGGGATGAGGGCGATGGAAGCGGCATACCACGAACACGGCTTTCAGGACGTGAATATTACTGTGTTTAGCATCCGGACCGGAGTACGAGCTGGCAAACTTATGACGTCTGTCACGGGAGCGACGATGGACCGTGTTGGCGCGGCTGTCGATGCGTTATCGGAACCGTGGGCTGTTGCGCAGCTGAGCCAGATTGAAGGTTCTCGGACGATTGTGCATGCAACATTATCGACCTGCCAGGTGTACGCCGCTCGGTAAGGCTATTCCCCGGGCATGTTCGTGAGCTAGGTTGGCGGACGGAGCACGTGAGTGGCCGTCTGCTGACCTATTTCCGTTGAACCTCTGATGGGCCTGCGATACGCTGGTCATCTATACAGAGGAGCCATCTGATGCACCTACGGTTTTCTGTGATTCGAGAAGTCCTTGCCATCGTCGTTGTCTTGACCGTTGGCCAACAACTGGGGCTTCGGGCACAGCCAATTGACAATTTTGTTCCCGTAACGGATGCGACGCTACAAACGCCGTCGCCGGACGACTGGTTGATGTGGCGGCGGACGCTCGATGGGTGGGGGTATAGCCCACTTGACCAGATTGACCGCACAAATGTGTCGAGTTTGCGGATGGGGTGGGCTCGAGCCTTGAGTGCACCCGGGAGACAACAGGGCACGCCGTTGGTCTATAACGGGGTCCTTTACATGCCAAATCCGAGCGATGTGATTCAAGCTATTGATGCGGTGACCGGCGATGTGCTGTGGGAGTATCGACGTGCGCTTCCGGATGACGTGTGTGAGTTCATGATGGCAGGGGTGTGTACCACGAATCGCAACCTCGCCATTTATGACAATTTAATTATCGATACCAGTGTTGACGATTACGTGTTTGCATTGG
>CAZDQD010000018.1:0-26791 GCA_964507425.1 uncultured Vicinamibacteraceae bacterium | reverse complement strand
AAGAGGTCCGACTGGCGGTTCAGCAACTTGCCAGAGTTGGGCTCCTGTTTCTGCGTCGAATGCCGTTACGACACCGCCAAGGCCAAGTGTGTACAGGTTGCCATCCTTAAAAGTCGGTGTGGCTTTCGGCCCAGGGCCGTGCGGTTCAGCCCCGCCGGCTCCATACGTGAATGGTGCCGGATAACTGCTTTGCCACCGTGTGCGGCCAGTCCTGGCATCCAGAGCTCTCATTATTTCTTCGTCACCCTCACGCGTAAACATGAAGACGTTGTCACCGAACAATAGAGGAGTTGCGTAACCTTCTCCGACTTCAACTTTCCATCGAAGTGTTAGTTGATTAGGCCAGGGGTTCGGCACGGAAAAGGATGCAACAATTCCGTCTCGATTCGGACCACGCCATTGTGGCCAATCAGTGTTGCTGTTCTGGGACAAGGCCGACGTAGGTAGCAGAGCCAGCACAGTTATTAAGCTCAATGTGTAGCGGCGCATTCTCACCATGCTGAGAAGTATAGATTAGTGTGGGTATATTGTGGCGGTCCTCACCTCTGGCGAAGAATAGCCGTGTTTCCTAGGAAAAAGTGGTGAGCCGCCCCGGACTCGAACCGGGAACCTCCAGATTAAGAGTCTGCTGCTCTACCAATTGAGCTAGCGGCCCACGATAACGTGGATGTCACAAAGTACTGGCGCGCCCGGCAGGATTCGAACCTGCGACCTCCTGCTCCGGAGGCAGGCGCTCTATCCAGCTGAGCTACGGGCGCTCGGTGTGTCATAACAAGCTTTCACTGAGATGCAATATTTTTGGCGCGCCCGGAGGGATTTGAACCCCCGACCTACGGGTTCGAAGCCCGGCGCTCTATCCAGCTGAGCTACAGGCGCGCGAGCGGGAATCTTACCATGCAAGTCTGAGCGTTTTGTAGGTGAAAGACGGCGGCCGTTGCTAGGTTCAGGAACTCTTTCTTGTTGTGAGGACTTTATGTGGACGCGTCGTATTGGAATTCTTCGATGCGGAGCCTTTCGCAACGCGAGTCAGCCTTGAGGCGCGTACCTTAGCCGTACTCATAATTCAGGCTGCAGGTTTTTTCCGTTTTATGGGAATTGATGCACGAACTGTTACGGGGTGTCATCAAGCCGATCCCACCAGATAGACCCAAAGTTGGTAAATGGGTCATTGCCAATTGCGAGGCGTAACTGCAATCGGTAGGCAAACGGTGAGGTGATGTAGGTTCGGCCTTGCAGTCGGAGTGCCTCGCCGGCATAGCTGATGGATGGGGTTTCCCAGTGGTGCGAAAAAAATCCTCCTGGGTCGCCGCCGACGCGGCCCATTTTAAGCAGTTCAAAACCGCGACTATCGTTTTCGATGCGCAGAAGGTAGCGGGCGTCTCGGTCGTAAATCATTCGTGACGTAATCGTGACCGGCTCATCTGCGACGGTTGCTTCAAGCACACTTTCATAAGTGCAGCCGTTAACGTGGCGCACTGTCTCTGTGCCAACGAAGTCACCAGCTTCACCAAGTGGAGAGTCTGGCAGGACGCCTTCAAATGACCAACTGCCAACAAAGTAGTGCGGGTCGAAGGGCGCAGCATCGTCGCCCTGTTCAACGCCTTCGACGCCGACGGTCGGTCGTCGTAAAGCGTCAAGTTGGTGGAGCAGGTCCAGTTCTTGCTGTGTGAGGCACTGGCCGGGCACTCCGGTGGCGCCCGGTTGTAGTTTCACAATCGGTTCAGCTTGAATTTCCTCGGGCGTCTGCCCGCGTAGTGGCGAGGTCGTTGACAGGACGACCACGCTGACGACCATTGGGACGACGAACGTGTATCTGTAAGTCATGGGCTGCACGTGTCAGATAGGGCGACAACGGCCAACAGATTAACGCGCGATTCATTGTCGGATTCAATTAGGAGGCCCTTGATTAAGACTTTTCGTCCGGCCCTCAGGCCACCGGTCGCGTTAACCTGCTCGGGGGATGTGAATGCGGAACGTTCACCAGTGCGCAGCAAGCCTTCGGCGCTCAGGAAATCGGCCTCGCCGATCAAACGGAAAGAACCGCTTCCGAGAGCTGATGTAAGGGCGGCGTTCACTTGTGTTTGGTCGAACACTCCTCGCCGCGCGACTGTTGGTGTCGAGGCCTTCGTCAACCAGACGCTTGCGTCACTCCGATGTTCAACACAGCCAACCATCTGCACGATGTCGACCTGTGTCTCGGCTTGTGTGGCGGCGGCAGGTCCGGTCCCCACGCCGGCGATAGAAATCCCTACTCCGATGACTGTTGCTAGCGTCATCAGAGACACCTGGTGTGTCATCTAGTCGTTATTGGCCTCAATGTATTTCACGTTCGTTAGAAACATGTCATCCCAACTCTGTTCAGACCAATACGCTTCTTTGTGTGGTGCCGGATTGAGTCTATTCGACCGTGAATTGTCGTACCGTGCGATGACTTTCACGGTGCTTCCTGCTGGGACACGGACCGGGTTGACCAGTTCGTATTCGAACTGCCAATCGAAGCTGTAGTTTGGAACACGGAGCAAGATTTCCTCGCGACCATCCGGATAGGTTAGGACGTAGGTAAAGTCTTTTCCCCGTAGATGGGCATGCACGAAAAGGCTCTGGAGAATTGAGTCGTTCTGGAAGGCACCAATGCCAGTGACGCTCCAGTTGCCGTCGCCTGGAGGAATTGGTTCGAGCAATGGGTTGAGTCCCTGTCCCACCTGACGTGAACTTCTGGCGGCACGTCGTTCCTCCGGCGTGAGCGGTGGTGGTGCGACGAGCTGTTTGTTTTCCGAGGTGGTCTCGTCCAATGAAAGTGTCCGGACGATGGTTGTGGCATCGTCTGTGGCAAGCCACGCTCCAACGGACGGTCGAGCAGTTTCCGGTTTCCCCGTGGCTTGGTAATGGAGGTTCCAGACCATGTAGTCAAACTTATCGCCCCGAATTTCGCGCGTTTGACCAGGCCTGGCGACGTCGGCCCCGACGCCGGGAATATAGGGTCCAAACCCGACGGCATCGCGGGCACGCTGAGCGGCTAGTTCAGGGTTCTCTTCGGCTTCAGCTCTCCGAGCACGGCTCGCTTTCTGTGCTGCTGCTAGTTGCTCGGGATCGGCGTTAGGGTCTCTCACGGGTACGTAATCAACGGTCGGGCCGCCTGCCCAGGCGGGTCCCGTGCCGAGTTTGGTTCCCGCCGGCAAATTCGTCAGTCGTGTCGTGATGTGATGCGTAGCGGCATAATTTCCTGGACGCACCTGCGTAGCTGATACTTTCATGGCATCGTCAAACGACAATGGTGTGAACAGATTAAAGTTTGGCGTCTCACCGTCGGCGTCGATATGCCACTCGATCGGAAACTCGTATACGTAGTCAGGGTCTGTGCCAGAAGGATGGCTCCAATCAGTCTCAGAAAACCGTGGCGGTGTAGGGGCTGGGCCGTCGCCCTCAGGAGCGCCGTTATCAGCCCAGGCCATGACCATGTCGATTTCACTGTCGCTTAGGCTCGTGTCGTTAGAGAACTTCCCGTATTGTGGGTCAGCAAACCACGGCGGCATTTCCCGCGACATGACTTTAGCCTTGATCGCCCGAGCCCACGGGCGAGCATCTTCGTAGGAGAGTAGCGACATCGGGGCTATCTGATTCGGACGGTGGCAGCTCGCGCAGTTTGTGAGGAGAATCTGTCCGATGTCTTCATTGTAAGTCGGACTGTTCTCTGCCGCGCTGGCTACCGACACCGACAGTGCCATGCTGATTACGACGACCGCTGGAATCCCGCTGCTCCGCATGCCTGCTCTCCATATCTGCACGAGATGTGCATGGGCCCTGGCTGGTCCGATGACCAGAGCATCCAACTCAACGGTTACATAATCGACTAAAACACACGTGGAGACAAGGGTTAGATTGTGCCACTACTGCGATAGATCAAATACGGCCATTTCGCGAGTATTGCGAATGAAGAGCAGCCCGTCTGAAAGCGCCGGGACATTCCATGTTTTACCCTCAATCGCGCTAAATCCAGCGATTTCCTCGTGTCGTTCCGGTGTGGCTCGCACGAGCACGAGGTCTCCATCTTCTGTGAGCACAACCAAGTGGTCATCGGCTGCAAGAAGTTGGCCGTAGCCATACCGACCACCTTTCCACATCAACTCGCCTGTTTCGGCATCCATGCACGCGAGGATCGATTCGTCCAGGCCGTAGATATAGCCATCTACGAGTACTGAACTACTGAACTTGTTTTTCATTCGGTTCGTTTCCCACACCGTTGATGCCGTGAACTGGTCACCCTCCCGGGTCAATTCAACAAGCGCTGCACCTTTGCCGTAACCAGCGGATAGAAAAATTTGAGTAGAACTCACGATAAGCGGTTGTGAAATGTTAGGCACCACGTTGACCTCCCACGGATAGTCCCAGAGCAGAGTGCCATCCTCAGGTGTAAGCCCGGCCATGCGTTGATCAGTCACGACAACGATTTGTCGTACACCGCCAAGTGTCGTGAGCATTGGAGATGTGTAGGCCGTTCCATCATCAAGAACATGCCACGCGACATCGCCGCTTTGGTACTTATAGGCAGCCACTGACCAGCTGTTTGCGCCACCAGGAAGAACGACCACTAGGTCATCGACAATGAGCGGTGAGGCCGACATTGCCCATTGCAAATTCGTCGCATTGGCATCCTCGAGGATGTTGCGTTCCCAAATGACGTCGCCAGTTTTGGCATCGAGACACACAAACATACCTGTGGCACCCAGTGCGTAGAGCCGGCCTTCGTGCCAGGTGGGGGTAGCTCGCGGTCCTGGTCCTCCCAGCAGTTCCTGGAAGTGGGATGGCCACACATGCGTCCAGAGTTCGATTCCAGTCTGCACGTCGTAGGCAGCGACGACTTCGTCGTCCCGTCGCTGTTCAATCGTATAGGCGAATCCTTCTGCAACGACAAACGACGCATATCCTCCGCCCACCGGTTGCGTCCACAGCGGTTCAAGTCCGGTCCCTGGCCAGTCGGTTCGTATTGCGCTAGTCGTGTACTGTCCATCTCGATTTGGTCCACGAAAGTCCGTCCACACCGGAGTCGTCACTGCTGGTTGTCTGTGCGGTTGTGTGTCTGCTTCGCTGACCGGTTCTTCCACAGTCGGTTGTTCCAAACGATTGGCTTCCAGTTCTGCGAAGTGTTCGTCTGGATCAAAAAAGATCAACCGGGGACTTATCCCGCCGTCAAATTCGAGGCGCATATCGAACACGGTTACTAGGACAAGGACCGCAACGACCATTAAAAGTACAGCACCGCCGATCCAGCGGACAAGCGTGAACAGCACACGTTTCATTGTGAAACCTCTGAGGATGATTTAACTCGATCTTGGAGACAGGCAAAGAACCGGTCCATCATCATTTTAGAGACACTACCAAGCAGTCGTTGTCCGACACGAGCGATTGTGCCTCCGACTTTCGCGGTTCCCGTAACTTCAACTGCAGTCTTACGGGTGTCCACTTCGGTAAGCGAGATGGTCGCGGATCCTTTAACAAATCCAGGCTTTCCCTGTCCCTCGACAACCAGGGTATATCCACCAGGCTCCCGTTTGTCAGTCATTTGGATTACACCTTCGTAACGACCCGTGATGGCGGCAATGCCTATGGTGAGCGTTGCTTTGTATGTGTCGTCGCCGGTTGGCTGCATCGATTCACAACCTGGCAGACATGTGGCGATGATTGCGGGATCGATGAGTAGTGACCAGACTTGGTCACGGGGTGCATCAAAGGTGTAGGTTGCTGCAACATTCATGATTACAAGGATACCCGGTCTCGAGCAGTGGAGTGGTTGTAACCAAACTTGAAAGCTGCACTGCGACGGGCAGGTAGCGTGTTTAAGTGCTTGGCTAAGGCCTCGAGACTTTTCAGATTGTGAACAGGGAGAAAGTCGTCAATGGCTGGAAGTGCCGCTTGCATGCCGCGTGTGAGCGGTAGGTAGTCAGGTGCCCCGAGCAGTGGGTTTAACCAAATGAGACGATAACAAGATCGGCTTAGGCGGAGCATTTCTGCACGCAGCACTTCGGGGTCACCACGGTCCCAGCCATCTGAAATGAGTAGAACAATTGGCCCCTGGCTACGTACGCGCCGTGCCCAGACAGTGTTAAACGTTCGGAGTGCGGCACCGATCCGGGTTCCACTGCCAAAATCAGTAATTGTTTGCGGGAGGGTGGGCACTACGTCACCGACCGGTTTCGCGATCAATTGGTGGGTGATGCGTGTAAGTTGTGTTGCGAACACGAACGACTCGACGGGCCCGACGCGACCGCTGCTACTTAGTGTGTGCGTAAAGTGTAGGAGCATGCGACTGTAGCGCTCCATTGAGCCGCTGATGTCGCAAATGAGAATCAGTGGTCGTTTCTTCGTTTTACGTGTTCGCGATGGGAGTTCGATTAATTCACCGCCGTAACGCATATTGCGGCGGACAATGCGTCGCAGGTCGAGAGCGGGGCCATGTCCGCTAGTCCAGCGTCGTGATATCCGTTGGCCAAGACCCCAGTCAAGCGTTGTCATGATGCGGTGCGCCTCATTCACTTCAGCGTCCGTGAACCGGTCAAAGTCTTTCGTCCAAAGCCCTTCATTTTCACTGTATGACAGTGTGGCGACCTGTTCGATAAGCGATGAGTGACGAGCGGATGATTGATTGTCTGGCGTATTTTTCGGTCGAGGTCTGTTCCGTTCGTCTTGGTCGGGGCGTTTCGTTGTTTCCCTGTCCCGAAGATTGTGGGGAGTGTTGGCCTCCTGGGATTGCTCCCAGAACACATTGAAGGCGTTGTCAAAGAGACTCAGGTCCTGAAAACGATGAACGATGAGTGTACGCAATGCGTAGTAGAACTCAGAACGGCTACCAAGATTGATATGCGGTAAGGCTTCGGCTACATAGCGCATGCTTCCCGCAGGTACGTCAAGTCCTGCGCGATGCAGGAGGCGGCCAAAGTGTAGCAAGTTAACCAGCAGTGCGGACACGTTACGGCGATCCTGTTGATTTCGCCTGGTCTAGTATCTCTTGGATACGGTTACCGCGAACGGTGTGGAGGTCTTCCTGATTCTTGAGGATGATGCCAAGGGTGCGCTCAACCGTTGCTGCGTCAAGTTCTTGTTGGCCTAGAGCGACCAGAGCCGTTACCCAATCGAGTGTTTCCGATACCCCCGTAACCTTGTAGAGCTCCGCATGACGGAGTTGCTGGACGAAGCGTGTGACTTGCTGTGCAAGTAGCTCAGAGGCACCGGGGACTTTTGATGTGACGATGCGAAGTTCTTTGTCAAAACTTGGATAGTCAATCCATGCGTACAGGCAGCGTCGTTTGAGCGCGTCGTGCAGTTCGCGGGTTCGGTTTGATGTAATGATGACCGTTGGCGGAGTGGTCGCTTTGATCGTACCAAGTTCTGGAATGGTTACCTGATAATCAGATAACAACTCGAGGAGATAGCCTTCGAATTCTTCGTCTGCTCGGTCGAGTTCGTCAATCAAAAGCACGGGTGGACTCGACGTACTTGCTTCCAAAGCCTGAAGCAACGGCCGCTTAATGAGAAACTCCGGGCCAAAAAGTTCACGAATGCGGTCGTGACGGGAGACTTGTGCGTCGGCATCGGCGTCCGAGGCCCGAATTTCGATTAGTTGACGCGCGTAGTTCCACTCATAAACGGCATGGGCGATATCGAGGCCCTCGTAACATTGCAGTCGAATGAGGTTGGTGTCGAGGCCAGCAGCTAAAACCTTAGCGACCTCTGTCTTGCCAACGCCTGCTTCACCCTCAAGAAGCAGTGGGCGCTGGAGCTTCAACGCGAGAAAGATCGACGTCGCTAGCGCCTCATCGGCAACATACTGCTCTGAAGCTAATAGGTCCTGGACTGCAGCGATCGAGTCAAGCGAGACGAGGGAATCACCAGAAGTGTGCACGGGTATCTTTACTCGCTGTGTTGACTAACCATGTTTATCGTTAGGTCTGCGACTCTACAGGTTACCTTGTATCGATCGTATAAACGTTCCAGGAGCTGCCTTTTGAGGCCGCTGCTGTTACCTCACGTTCCACTGTATTTTTGGGCCAGTTTGTATTTTTCGTCAACACCCATCAAGTCGTTAAACTGTTCGAACGCGATCAGTTGCTGCTGATAGTTTGCGGTCGTTCCATCTGTCAGCAGTCTGCCATAGACAGTTTCGAGTGCCTTCGCAGAGGCATAGAGTCCGGCCAGCGGATAGAGAATTAACTGAAACCCAAGTTCAGCTAATGTTTCTCGTGGCAATACTGGGGTTTGTCCCTGTTCGATCATGTTCGCTACAGTCGGTTTTGGGGCGCGTTGACCAACGACAGCGAGTTCCTCCGCAGAACGCGGGGCTTCAATAAATGTGGCGTCGGCGCCTACCTCTTTGGCCGCCTCGGCACGAGCAACGGCCTCATCCACATCAACCGCTGCGATGGCATCCGTTCTTGCGACAATAAAGAAGTCTGCCTTCTCTCTTGCGTCCACGGCCGCTCGAATTTTCCCAATATATTCCTCCCTCGGGATGACCCGTTTCCCTTGCATATGGCCACACCGTTTTGGCCATTGCTGATCTTCAAGGAAACAGCCGGCGGCACCAGCCTGTATTAACTCTTTAACCGTGCGTGTGACGTTTAGGGGATTGCCGTAGCCGGTATCCGCATCAACAATGATAGGAATTGTCACACTGTTACAGATGCGTCGTGCGCGATCGATGATTTCGCTTTGGGTTAGTAGGCCTACATCTGGTTCACCGATGGACGTTGCGGAGACGGCATAGCCAGAAACAAACGCTAATTTAAATCCGACGTGCTCGGCCATTTTTGCAGAGAGGGTGTCGTAGACGCCCGGAAAGACCAGGCTTTCGGCTTGCGCAAGGGCGCGATGAACACGTGTGAGCATATCGCGAGTAACTGATTACCGTTCGGCTGGCCAGTATACTGCAGCCGCACGGTGGAGCCTTCCAAAATCACTCATATGCGATCGACGGATTTGCTTGCTACAGCGTCAGAGTGTTAACGCTTGTCTTCCGCGACTGTTGAACGCAGTGTTACGAAAAACGTCTACGTTCGGCCGTATATGCAGGGAAAAATGGGGTGAGTGACGGGGATCGAACCCGCAACATCCTGAGCCACAGTCAGGTGCTCTACCATTGAGCTACACTCACCACAGTTGCTAAAAGCATAGCCCACTCTGGCTTGTCGAGTGTTTTTCTTTCCGACCGGTAGGTTTACTAGTTCAAGAAACAGGGACTGGCGCGCCAAGGTCGTTTCCCAAGGCGCGACCAATACCCGTAAGGTAGAAACCACTGACTAAATGCTAGTCGGCGTTGAAGTTCCGGTGGGGGACCGCTTCGTAGTGCGCGGCTAGTAAGTCCCGTCCAAAGTCTCCATCGAAGTCACGCCATACACTGTGTATATGGTTCGCTTCATTCTGTACGTTGTCGTATTCAATGAGAAATGTTGGTCCTTGGACACGATAGTAATGGGGTTCCCCTTCGTCCGTACCACCCATCCATCCAAATTTAATATCGGCCAAGCCGGCACTTCGAACTTTCGCGAGTCGTTCCTCCGCGATTGCCATTGGCTGAACTACTGCGTACTCCTCAATCAGACTCCATAACATGCCCTGTTGGTCACTGTTGAGTGCCGAATAACTGACGCCAATATCATCTTGCATCGCCGCTTGTCGTTCCGATGACGTCAGAATATCTTGAGGCGCTTCGTCCGAGAGCATCGCTGCGGCAAGGTTGTCTCCAGAAAGCGTTCCGAGAAGACTCCTGGCCAGATGTTCTTCACGACCCAATACTCGCTCACCAGCACTTCGCCCTTCGCGGACGTAGCCAGGGTTCGCACCAAAGAACTGTGGTGTGCTTGAACTCAGTTGGCCGTTGATGACGGTCCAACTCTGAGAAATATGATGTCCCTCGTACCGCCACGCCCAAGTCCCAGTTGCTGAGGGTTCACCAAAAACCATAAAGAAGTACAGCTGTGCGTCTCGAATATCTCGACCTTCTCGTTCGTAGAGAATCTGTTCAAGTTGACGGATGCGTTCTGATTTGTCGTATCCCTCGGCGCTAAGGCTTACCCGCACGAGCGCCAAGGCTGCTTCACGCTGTGCTGCGGTCATTGTTTTCAGCGACTCTCCTTTTCGCTCGCGGGGGATAAAGTGCCAGTCGAAACGGTCATCTCCGTTAAAAGGAAACGATACGGCGGCATGCTGTTCGGGGGTCAAGGTGTCCAGAAATGCTTCTGCTGCTTCGGTCATTGAGGCAGCTTGGTCGGCGTTACTGCGGACCACAGTTGTTCCGGTAATAAAAACTGCCAGGACAAGAAAAATAATAGGTGCCAGTCGTGCTGCTACCGTCATGTGTGTCCCTCCTCGAGAACTCGCAGGCGCGTGTGGCGAGCCTACAGCTGCCTGCAAGAGCCGTCAAGACAAAGGATAAAAATGAATCGGTGGAGCGAGGAAATTCTGGAAGTCTCCTCGCTGCGTTACGGACTACTGGCGTGTCAGCTTGGAAGATGAGACATTAATGGGAGATGAAACGGCACGAGAGTCTTGTCGCGCTGTCCCGGGAGCATCACAACTGCTTGGTGATTGCGCAGCGACTCATTCTCGGTCGGGCGACCAATCCGAAGTCGTTCTGGCCGCAGGAACCTGGTCTGCAACGTGACAGGCTGCTTGATTTTTTTTACGCGAACCTGGACCGGCACTTTATTTTTGAGGAAACCCATGTTTTCCCGTCCGTCGTAGAGCAGTTGGTTGATGGAGAGGCATGGTCACGGTCACTCACGGCGGACCACGAGATGATGCGGGCGATGATTCGTGATCTTGAGACCGGTTCAGACTTGCACGTGGACAAACGACTCAACGAGTTTGGTGTGCTTCTTAGGGCACATGTTCGCAAGGAAGAGCGTGAGTTGTTTGAGCAGATACAAGATACGTTTTCTCCGGAACGATTGACATCACTTGGCGTGAACGTCGCCCTGTACGCCACCAAAACCCCCGAGTGTCATTTCTGAGCCTTTTGGTCCGTCTAAATACGTTCTGTTTCACTTGGTGTGTCTCTCGCATACACTGCGACCATGTCAAATACTCAATTGGTGACTAAATTTGTTTGGGACGCACTACCGAAAGAGCGCGTAACTAACCAGATTGACCGGAGAATTGTTTGCGGTGAACAGACCATGGTTGCGCATGTCTACCTACGACAAGGGGCGATCGTTCCGAAACATGCGCACCACAATGAACAGCTGACCTACATCCTGAAGGGACGGCTTCGGTTTTGGGTTGGGGAAGACTTGTCTCAGGTGTTTGATGTGGGGCCAGGCGAAGTGTTGCACTTGCCTTCAGGTGTTCCGCACAAAGCGGAGGCGATGGAAGAGACATTGGACGTTGATATTTTTAGTCCTCCGCGAGAAGACTGGCTCGACGGAACAGATACCTATTTTCAGGATCAGTAAGGCGTGCCCAAATGCTACCAAGGGTTGTTTTACGTTGGCAGCACCTTGAGTTGAAAATAGGACCCACAATCAGACGCGTATTGCACCAGGTTGGCCGTTCTCCACAACAAATGAGGCTCGAGTTGAAATAGGGCTACCTGGGCGTGTTACGTAGTCAAGGACTTTGTAGTCCGAGCGATATTGTTCTGGTGTCAATGTGCACGTTACGTAGCCACGCTGGGCGTTGAAAAACTTTACCCATGGATTTTCTGCAAGCATTTGTTCCGTAGTATCGGTAACATCTGAACCATCGCCACTGGAGCTGATAGACGTTCCAACGAATTCTGTACCAACGATGGGGCCATTGGCGTTTCGGTAATCAACCTGTAGGTCCGTCACCCAGTTCGTGTGGATGTCTCCGGTCAGAACGATTGGGTTTGACGGCCGACGTGTTTGGAGAAACTCCATCAGTCTTCGGCGGGCTACCTCGTAGCCGGACCAGACATCCATACCAATGAGCTCAGCGTCGCCTGGCATCCGATCGACGCGTGCCATGAGCAGTTGCTGTGGGATCACATTCCACCTTGCGACTGACTGGTTCAGCCCGTCAAGTAGCCATCGTTCCTGTTCGTCTCCGAGCAATGTCGCTTCCTCGTCGAAAACGCCATCGCACGCGGGACCACGCTGATCACCGCACGGCTGGTCAGTTCGATATTGACGGGTGTCTAAGATATGAAATGCCCCTAGGGTGCCCCATCGAAAATCACGATAGAGATGCATGTTCGGGCCGGTTGGCATGGATGTCCGCCGAAGCGGCATGTGTTCGTAATAGGCTTGGTACGCCTCGGCACGGCGTCGCAGAAACAACTCCGAAGGTAAGCCGTCTTCAGAAATATTCGCTGCGTAGTTGTTGTCAACTTCGTGATCGTCCCACGTTACGAACCACGGAAACGCGGCATGTGCTTCCTGTAGATGTTCGTCCGTGCGGTAGAGCGCGTGGCGATTTCGATAGTCTTGGAGTAGTTCGATTTCATCGCCCGTGTGTTGACGGACGCGCCCTTCCCGCCCTTCATATTCGTAGATATAGTCACCCAAGTGAAAAACGAGGTCTATGTCTTCGCGCGACATATGGTCATAGGCTGTGAAATAGCCCTGTTCATAGTGCTGACATGAGGCAAAGGCGAAACGGAGTTGGGAGGAGGATGAGCCCGCGCCCGGTAGTGTTCGTGTTCGTCCAGTGCGACTGGTTTCGTTTCCTGCATGAAACCGATACCAGTACCAACGGTCAGGTTCCAATCCGTCAACTTCGACATGAACGCTGTGACCGAGCGTTACTGGTGCGACTGCAGCACCACTCTGCACAATGTCCCGCATCTGCTCGTCGCGTGCAATTTCCCACGAAGTTTGAACGTCTACTGCTTCCATGCCGCCGCCGTTTATAGGGTCTGGCGCGAGACGAGTCCATAGCACGACACCTGAATCTGTAGGCTCGCCAGACGCGACGCCGAGGGTAAACGGGGTAGACGAAAACCGCGGCGTTTGAAGCAAGCGGCCAGAGGAATATCTCGGAAGACTAAGCCCGGCGAGGCCGAGTGCTCCAGTTAGTAGGGTGCGACGATCGAACCGGGGCCAGTTGGTGGAGTGATTAGCCATACCCTAGGGTAACGCGTAACTGTGTCTTTGTAACGTTGAAACTGCTTTACGTGTGAACATGACGAGTGTTATTTCAGATTGTAAATTCTCGGCGACGTCGTTTACGGCGACGATCGCGTAGAACGACGGCTACGGACCCGCAGCAGTATTCTCCACGGAACCACCAACGATTCTCGGAATATGCGACCGGTTAGTTTTGAAGCACCAAGACGCCGTCCAGTGAAAACGATTGGGGTTTCACCGACTCGGCATTTAAGTTCAGCCGCTTCGCACAAGGTTTCGACCAAAAAGGCGAATCCTTCCGATCCGATTTGCTGCCACTGTATTTGTTGAACCGCCGAGCGGCGCCAACACCGATAGCCACTCGTGCAATCACGTACATGAAGTCCAGTTACAAGCCGGACATACGCGTTTGCACCTCGGCTAAGAATCGCGCGATAGCCTGGCCAGTTAACTAATCCAGCTCCGGGAGCGTAACGTGAGCCGATGACAACATCGTACTGGTCAGTGGCTTCAATCATTTGCGGGAGGTACTGCGGATCATGCGACAGATCAGCGTCCATCTGACAGATAATGTCAGCGCCGTCGGCAGCGGCTTGCGGAAACGCTTCGGCGTAGGAAAGGCCTAGGCCACGCGGTCCAGTACGGTGTATGACTTCGACGCGATTAGGGAATTCTCGGGCCAATGCGTCTGCGACGTCACCGGTTCCGTCAGTTGAGCGGTCATCAATAATCAATACTCTGACATTGTCGAGCGCCACGAGTTGTGGCACGAGTACAGGCAAGTTCTTCGCCTCGTTTAATGTTGGGAGTAAAACGAGCACCTGTTTGTCGGCTGTGTGCGTCGGCGTCATTGGATTTCACGTTTTGGATTAGGTGCGCTTTACTCCGAATCGATCAATCTGAAACGACTTTCTTGTTGCATATAGCATGTTCCAACACCACAGGGACCTGACGTGGGTCATGGTGAGAGCACAACAAATTTGGGGTCGCCCCAGACCGTTCCCGGTGCTCGATCGTAATTGAGGAGAACCTCGTTGCTGCCAAATTCGGCAAGGATACGTTTGCTAGAAAGTGTCGCGTTGATGTCATCGGGGGATATTGCAGAGTCGAGCCGTCCATCGACGCCCCAGATGGGCACGAGTGCAACTACCTGGCCTTCCACCGATTTTAGCAACTGGTTTTGGTCATGGAGTGTTGAGACGCTCACCTCTTCAATCTGAATTTGACCGGCTGCAAGGTCACGTCGATCAAAGTTCAGTTCGGAAGTCAAAAGCACTTTCCAATCCGCGGGGATATTTTCGACGAGCCAGGCGCGGGCAAGGTTCCGCGAATCCGGTGTGACAGTTACGTGGCTTCTGAGACGGGTTCCAGGCAGTACGAGTGCGAGTAGTAAGACAACGGTTACGGTTCTCACGGTTGAGCTTTTGAAGCGTGAGTATCGCGTTGACAGAAACTGGGTAAAAAATGTGGAGCACACGATAAAGCCATAGCCGGCAGCGATAGCGAAAAAAGGATGAAGTGGCAGTACATTACGAGGGAAATGAACCCGCTGGCCGACTAATAGAGTTAGCAGAAGAACTGGAAATATCAGAAACACGATGGTGCGGCGCCAGTCGTCTCGTATCGCGGCGACGATTCCGGCGATTACAAGGCCAATACCGAGCAAGCCGAATTCGTGTCTAAAGTGCGAGGTGTAAAACAGCAATTGTGGTAGTCCAGAGTCGTTATCAAATCCTCTGTGTCCCGTTCCGTAATGCCATGCATCGAACGCAAGGCCATTCAGAAAGCCAGGGAGGTCGAGTAGGGCGTACGGCACTGAAACTAGGAAGGCCAAGCCCGCCGTTAGTACGGCAATACAGATCGAACCTAGTCGTCGGTCTCCGGTCTGGTACAGCCAGATGCTCAACAAAACAGGGACGAGCACGAGTCCCAATGTGTACTTACTGGCTGCTGCTAGACCGGCCCAGAGGGATGGAATGACAGCGGATCTTACGACTGATGGTTGGCTGTTTACACCTAGGCAACTTGCGATGGTAAGCATTACAAAGCAGGTCCCAACGATGTCTACGTTGAGGTATTGCCACGAAAGTCCAAAGTAAAGTTGGGATGACAGCAGAAACAATAGACTGACCGCGGCTGCTTTGGGTTGATTGGTGAGGCGCCAGGACGCGAAGGCCGTTGCCGCGATTACGAGAACGGACAGTAAAGCAAAGAGCTGTTTCACCGTCTCGACCGCTGTCGGGATCCCATAGTGTGGATACGACACCGATCCTATTTGGAGGATATCTCTAACACCTTCACTCGGGGCGGATCGGATAAAACCAACCGCGAGTCCAACAGCCGCTATATACCGAGGTAAAGACGGGTAATTGAATTCTTGTGGATGGAAATCTCCAGTGACCAATATGTTGCGTGCTGGCCCGACGATTGCTTCTTCATCGACATGGCTGGGATAGGGAAGTGTTCCATTGATATGCCCGAGATAGAGCCAAAAGGTCGTTAAGCACAGCACTAACGTGAGAAGTGACAGGCCACGGGGCATCGTTGGGCTCACACTCGACATTTAGTTCGGGTTCTCCTGTTTGCTAATGGAACGCTTGCGGTGTGCTAGTCGAGCTGGAACTGTTTGGCCGCCGGCGTTTGGGTTACTGGCAGCAAGTTTACTGCAGCGTAAGACCGGCTCATTTGCGATTGAGATGGACTGCCGTACCCCGTCGTGCGTTGTTTGGGAATTCGACCAAGCGATGAGATTACAGTTTCCATTTCTCTTGGCGGGAGCTCCTCTCCAAATGATGCGCCAGCGGCTCTCGTAATGCTCTCGTTCATGAGAGTACCGCCTAGATCGTTTGCCCCGGCGTTGAGGCATTCAGCCACTCCCCGTGCACCCATTTTGACCCACGATGCTTGGATGTTTTGAACGACCGGATGTAATGCCAATCTTGATACTGCGTGCATCAGGAGCGTTTCTCTGAAGGTTGGACCCTTCCGAGCGCGACCCTTGAGATAAATGGGAGCTTCCATATGGACAAACGGGAGAGGGATAAATTCGTTAAACCCTCCAGTTTTCACTTGCAAGTCTCTAATTTTCCTGAGGTGTCGTCCCCAATGAATAGCACGGTCTATATGGCCGTACATGATGGTTGCCGTCGTTCGAAATCCCACACTGTGGGCGGCTTCCATTACCTCCAGCCATTGAGCGGTAGTTAGTTTGTCTGGGCACAGTTCTGCTCGAACTTCATCGTCCAAGATTTCGGCCGCTGTGCCTGGTAACGTGCCCAGCCCTGCTTCTTTCAAGGCCGTTAAAAATTCGGGAAGTGACAGGTTGACCGTTTCAGCACCTTGCCACACCTCTAGCGGAGAGAAAGCATGGACGTGAATTTCTGGGACTGCTGATTTGACGGTCCTACAAATTTGAAGGTACGTATCACCTGTGTACTCTGGATGAATGCCTCCCTGCATGCAGACTTCGGTACCTCCCCGCTCCCAGGCTTCGATGCTCCGGCGACCGATTTCACCTAAATCAAGGTCGTAGGGAGCCCCCCGGAGGTTCTCACTGAGTTTTCCTTTGGAGAACGCGCAAAACTGACAACGGAAATAGCACACGTTTGTGTAATTGATGTTCCGATTAACGACGTAGGTCACCTCGTCGCCGTTTACTTGTTGCCGAAGTTCATTCGCCGTTCTCAGAATGGCGACAACATCGTCGCCACGTGCCATGAAGAGTTCTGTGATTTCCGATGCTGAAAGTGGGGGAGTCTTCGAGGCCTTTGAACATAGATTCTCGATCCTTGTTGACACGTGCAGTGCTGCAGTTGTTCCGATATCCGTTAAAAGCGATTCCGGTAATTGGGCGTCGCTATCGCCGGGGCACCAGGTATCTTCCCGCGCGAACCCATCGGCGTCCGTTCCTTGAAGCAAAGCTGTTTTGAGGTCGTCATCGATCCAGTCGTCCATGTTGCGTAGGTATTTCGGGTACACCGTCAGTCGTTCTACAAGAGTTTTTCCTGTCGCCTTCGTTTTGTCGGTTAATAGGTCAAGGTGTGGCCACGGCGCTTCCGGGTTAACGTGATCCGGGGTGACTGGAGATACACCACCCCAATCGTTTAGTCCTGCATCGAGCAAGGTGTCGAATGTGTTTCCACTTAAATTGGGAGGCGCCTGAATCGCCATTTCGGGGCCGAAGATGATTCTTGCGCAGGCGATTGTCCACAACAGATCGTCAAGAGAGGGCTCTTTAGCGTTTACCATCACCGTTCCTTCCTTGGCGCGGAAGTTCTGGATGATAATTTCTTGTAGGTGGCCGTACGCGTCGTGCAAATCGCGGAGCGCAAGAAGCGACTCGATTCGTTCGGCGCGTGTTTCCCCAATCCCAATGAGAATACCCGTGGTGTACGGAATCTTGAGTTCTCCAGCGAGTCGCATGGTTTCGAGTCTTACGTCCGGCGCTTTGTCTGGGGATCCGAAGTGAGCTTCGCCTCGCTCAAGCAGACGTGGAGACACGCTTTCAAGCATCATGCCTTGGGACGGGCAGGTTTTCTTCAATGCAAAAAGTTCGTCTTTTGTGACGACTCCGGGGTTTGCATGCGGAAAGAGTCCTGTCTCTTCAAATACGGCTTTTGAAGCCGCAGCGAGGTATTCAATCGTTGTCGAGTACCCGAGGCCCGTTAACTCTTTACGGGCTTGCGAGTATCTCAGTTCTGGTTTGTCCCCGAGGGTGAAGAGAGCCTCGCGGCAACCGGCTGCTGCTCCTTGACGGGCAATTGTGACCATCTCATCAATCGAGAGAAAAGCTTTTTCGTGTGGTTTCGGCGGTTGCGCGAACGTACAGTAATGGCAAACATCCCGGCACAACTTTGTTAAGGGGATAAAGACCTTCCTTGAGTATGTGACTGCTGCACCGAAGCCTGCATCTCGGAGAGCGGCGGCGTGTTGCATTAAAGCGGGTAGGTCAGGGTTGGACAGTAGACCGTATGCTTCGTCTCGATTCGGGCGCGAATATACCTGCGGGTCCATGATGTTGGATAATTCTATAGATCAATGCGTATTGCAATCACCGGAGCCAATAGTAGCGTCGGACAAGCCTTTCTGGCGTATCTCCTGAATCAGGCAGACAGCGATATTGCCGTGAATGCTGGCGTTCGAACGCAGGCTGCAGTAAATACACTTCCAAATCATCCGTCCATTACGCCGTACGTTATACAGTACGGGGACGTTTCAAGTTTGGAGCATCTTCTGGACGGTACGGACTGCGTCGTCCATTTAGCGGGCATTCTGATTGAGAGCCCCTCGTCAAATTACCAATCAGCAAACGTTCATGCGACGGGTGCCGTCGTCGAGGCGGCCCAGCGGACCAGCGTCGCGCACTTTGTGCTTGTTAGTGCACTTGGTGCCGACGCACTCTCAACCAATGGCTATTACCGCTCGAAGGGGCTGGCCGAGGACGTCGTGGCTCAGTCCGGCATCGTTGCAGACATTATCCGTACACCCATGTTACTTGGACCAGACACTGCCGGTGCAAAATCACTTATTGGTCTGGCATCACGACCCGCGGTTAAAGTCCTCGACGGGGGAGAACATGTTTTGCGTCCACTGGACGTAGACGACTTGAGTCAGGCCATTCGACAGTGTTGCCAACGCGGCCCAATCCGTACGATGAGCCACGAACTCGTCGGTCCAGAAGCTATTACTTACCGTGACTTGATTGTTGCCACGGGACGGCTGCTAGGACAAGACGTCTCCGTGGGGGCCCTGCCAGTGTGGAGTGCGAAACTTGGTGCGATGCTGATGGGACTATTTAAGCGCGGCGGGATCACGCCGTCCGTAATTGACGTCATTACCGCTAGTGAATCCGTAACCCACAATGCAGATACTGAGCTTGGCGTCGCATTGACCCCTCTCTCCACCACACTGCAAAAACTTGTACCCTGAACACTTCGTGACTCGTGACTAATACCAACACTGCCCCGCCAACGGTAAAACGTTCAAATCCAGCTGGCCGCACGCTGTTCCTCGTCCTGACCGGTGGCTGTTTTGTCTACCTCTACTACCGTTTGAATGGTGCGGCGACCCGTGAAGGGATGACACTCGCGGTCTACATGACAGATGTCTTCGCCACCGTGCAATGGCTTCCATGGTTGGCGTTGATGATGGCGTATTCCAGCTTCTATTTTCTGATCGACACATTAGTTGTCACGAGGGCGTTGAATTGGTTTATCAAGGACATCCGCTATCAGGACATTCTTCCCATTCGCGCAAGCACTTACATCATCTCCGTCTTTAACGAACAAATTGGGAAAGGCGCGATGGCCTATTACCTAAACCGGCGCGACCAGGTGCCGGGGTGGGAAGTGTCCTCTGTGATGTTGTTTGTCATGTTCTGCGAGGTGTTTTACCTTCTGATGTGGGCCACCATTGGATACGCGATTAGTGACGAGACGTTACCCGATGCCTTCGGACTGCTCCCTTATCTTGCGGTCGCTGGTGCCGTCGTACTCGCGTTGTGGATTCTCTATTTCCAAGGTGCCATTCTTGCGACGAATACATTTCGTGACAAAAAAATTGTGCATGCCTTCAAGATGGCCACCATCAAGCACTATGCACTCTTTTTTCTTTTGCGGTCACCGGCGCTCCTTGCCGCCGTCTTGGTCTACACATTTGCACTACGTCTCTTTGGTGTTGACGCGTCATTTCTTTCACTTCTTGGCTATTTGCCGGTGATCTTTTTTTCGGCTGCAGTGCCGACCCCCATGCGAGCGGCCGCCATTACGTTCTGGGTTATTCTGTTCCCAGAGAACGAAGGGCAAATGGCCGCTTTCGGTTTTGTGCAGCACAACTTTTTTATTTTCTTCAATGCGTTAATCGGTCTGCTCTTCTGGCGACGGGCGCAGCGTGATCTCTTCGGTTAGTCATGGCACACGCGCTCACCGCCGTGCGCCTCATACTCATCGCGCCTATTGCGACTGGCTTTGCACGACCAGACCTGGTCGGAGCAACGGCACTGGCGTGCCTACTCGGCCTAGCAATCGCGACCGACATCTTCGATGGGCGTGTGGCCCGTCGCAGGGGAACCGCATCTGCGGCCGGGCAGGTCTTTGATCACACGACCGACTGTATGTTCGTCACGAGTGGACTTGTCGGCGCGGCACTTGTCGGGCAGGTGCCGTGGATGTTGCCGCCCCTCGTGGTTGTCGCATTTTTGCAATACGTTCTGGATTCGTACTTCCTGCACCAACAGAAACAGCTTCGTATGAGCGTGATCGGTCGCTGGAATGGAGTCCTGTATTTTGTCCCATTGGTAATTCTTGCAAGCGCGAACCTCATGTTCTTCGTGCCATTCGAATCATTTCTGCGTACATGCGCCGTCCGGCTGGCTTCTGGATTGGTTGGCTCGACGCTTGTGTCAATTGCAGATCGGGCTCTGGCCCCACGCGTTCGCGGCTAACAGGGCGCGATGAGTGAACAGACGCACTAACTATCCGCGGATGTGACAGTGACCCATCTTGCTTATCGTGACGCAACGCGAAAGGACCACCATCCATCCGGACGGGGTGCACCTGGCGGTGGTGGCGGACTGGCTGGCACGGTGAGGGTATTCAATTTTTGCACGCGCGCCCCCCAGGCGCGGTCAAGTTCACTCGCATCCATGACGCGTGTGAGGGTGACTGGATAGACGTCGTCATGGAGTCGTAACCGGGCGGTACCATCACTTAGCACTGCATTAGACCACCGTTTCGTGCCACAGTTGGAGCAGCTGAGGTACAAGTCGCCGGCGTTTGTCGACATGCAATTTAAATTAATGGAGTGTGGCAAAAACCCTGCGTTGATTTGTACCTGGCAGAGCGTCACGTCGTTGGCAAATGACCAGTCACCAACTGCCTCCTCGACCTCACCGCCCAACAGATATCCGCCTGGAATCCGATCGCACGGACAGGTGAGGGACCAATACGTAAATCCACCAAGGCCAAGAACAAGAACGACAGACGCGACGAGTTTCCCCATGGCTGTACGACCTTTCTCAATTAATTTTCGACATCCTTACCGTGCCAATGGACCAACAATTCCTTGAACTGTCGCCTCGACATACTCGTCTGCACCCGGCACAAACGCAACGGTGAGCGCTGTAATGACAACCGCCACGGCGATACATTGGTAAAACAATTTCATCGAGTTTTCCTCTGTGGGTTAACTACGCGGAGCAGCCTCAAATAACCACACACAGCCCGTTTCAACAGCAGCCCTCGTTGTTTCGGATGGATACTTGTCGGTGATCGCTTTACAGATCCCGTCGAGAGCATCGCCCGATGTAATGCGGACCAACTGTCGCTCGTAGCGGTTTCCATCGATGCGAAGCACCGCACGCCCGTCTTGCTCCGCCTGTCGTGGCCAACTTTTCCACCACCGACCGACCGTCGTCCCCATGTAGCCTGACCACACGTACAATTTGCCCTCATGCTCAACCGTCCAAATACGACGTGAACGTGGTGGATCCACCAGCTGTAGCTCAATCGTCGTGATGTCATTCACGAAAGACCAGTCCGGTTCAGAACCCGTATGCATTGCACCAGCAATAAGCGGACCACCCGAGAAAAATCGATTCGGACCATCAGCAAAACGTTGTTTGACGGCTGCCGTCACCACAGCTGTGGCTGGGATCAGCAGCAGACACACCACGATCGTCAGTAATCTCTTAATAATGCTCATAGCAAGGCGACTCTCATTCCTGTTCCGAAGTGGCAGCTACGCGTTGAGTCTAATCGAAGCCAGACCCGAACGCGACCCCGTCACGCGCACCGCGCGCGTAACACGTCGCAACCAGTATCTCACGGACGATTATTGTCCATAGCGACGAAAAAAATTGGCAATGCCTTCACTCGCTCCGCGTGGATAGACGTGCGCGCCATGATGGATCCAGACCATGACAGGCGCAGCTGAACCTCCGCCATATAAGGTGCACCCATTTCCACAGTCCACGGCTCTGTCGCGGACGCTATTCACTTCCATGGCCAGCTCAAACGACTTTTTTTGGTCCTCGAAACGTACCACCTGATCGCGATCTCCGGAGATCACAAAGATGGGACGCGGCGTCTCGGGATGTACGCCATCCCGGAATCGCGCCGCGACGGGTGCATAACCGGCAAATACGTCAGCACGCTCTGACCACAGTAGGTAGGTAAATCCGCCGCCGTTCGAGTAGCCGGTGGCGTAAATCCGGTCGTCATCGATTTGGTAACGTTCGCGGAGCGAGGCCAGTGCCACATCGACCAGTGCGAGGTCACGGTTGTTGCGGCCGGGTTCCGTGACCCAGCCCCGCATGCCGCGCGACCGCTCAAGTCCCTGAAAGTACACCACGACCGCGTCGGGCCACGCGACATGCACATTCGTGTACTGAAAGTTCTCCATGTTGTCACCGTAGCCATGGAACGAAAAAACTAGCGGAAGTTTTTCCCGCGTTGACATAGAGGGAGCGTAGACAATCGCTTCCCGCGTTTCGCCGTTGACCTGCCACGTGACTACCTCGGCAGAGGGTGTCTCAAAACCTAGAAATAGCCAGACAGCGATTAAGATAAGTTGCATGATCCGCGATGGAGCGTGAATTTCAGAAGACAAGAAATGCATATGTCCCTACCGGTAGTTAGACGGGGATTTGGATTTCGTAAGAGTGTAACGATTCTAACGATTTCGTGGCTGTCATAAGTCAATTTTGAACCGCTCTGTGTGGAGCGTGTATCTTTAGAGGCATGACTAGGAAACAGTTACCGCATTATTTCGTCTTGGTGGTGTTAGGTGCGACGCTTGGCTGTGGGTCGGCACCCGAGCCAGAGCCTACACCCATGCCGATACCGGAACGTCTTGTGCCGCAATTTGAAGTTGATCCGTCGTGGCCGATGTTGCCGAATAATTGGGTGCTTGGTTCTGTAGCGTCTGTCGATGTTGACTCTCGTGACCATGTCTGGATCTATCACCGGCCACGGTCGGTCGATGCGGCCCAACAGGCGGAGGCTGCCCCAGCCGTGCTTGAGTTCGATGCTGGGGGAAATTTTATCCAGGCTTGGGGTGGACCAGCTGAAGGCTACGATTGGCCGGCGAATGAACACGGTATCGAAGTTGATGACCGAGGTTACGTTTGGGGCGGGGGAAACGGCGGCGATCCTGAGTCTGATGACATGTTATTGAAATTCACGCGAGATGGAGAGTTTGTGATGCAGATTGGTGGTCGGGGCACGAGCGGTGGGAATATCGACACTGCTAACCTCAAGCGACCCGCAGAGGCTGCCGTATATCAAGACACGAATGAGGTGTTCGTAGCGGATGGCTACGATAATCGTCGGGTGATTGTGTTTGATGCTGATTCTGGTGAATTCAAACGAATGTGGGGTGCGTTTGGCAATGAGCCATTGGAAGCCTCAGCCGAGCAGCCGCCACCGGACGGAGCGCTTGGTCCGCAGCAATTTGGCACGGTGCATGGGATTGAAGTGTCGTCCGATGGGCTTGTGTATGTCTCGGACCGGGACCTTAACCGGATTCAGGTGTTTTCGACTGAGGGCGCTTATCAAACGCAGATGTTTGTTAATCGCGATGCCAACGCGAACTCTGTTGCGGGGCTTGCGTTTTCGCCAGACGAGGAGCAACGGTTTGTGTATGTCGCGGACTTAGGTAATAACCACATCCACATACTTGATCGCCAAACGCTTGAAGTGATCGATTCTTTTGGACGCCAGGGACCTGAGCCAGGGCAGTTTGGAGGGGTGCACCACATTGCTACCGACAGCCAGGGCAATCTTTATACGGCTGAGGCCCAGGAGGGACGTCGGGCACAGAAGTTGATCTTGACTGGAATGGTGCCGCTGTCATGAGAATCTTCCTAGATGTGCGTTTAAGGTGGGCTTTTGTGTTTGTGTTGTCGTCGAGTGTTCCGGTCGCTGGGCAGTCTGAGCGGCTCGAGGATCCGATTCCTGAAACCATTCGGAAGGGTGGTGTAGTCGTTGGTGTTGAAGAGTTTGTGCGAGTGCCGCGAACCTCTGAGTCGAGTGAAGGTGGGCAAACCAATCCGGCATATGCACGCATTCAGTATTTGGTGCCCGTGGGTGATGGTTCCGGGCGGCTCGCGCTCAACGATTTGCGCGGCCCGTTGTACTTGACCGACGAGTCAGGTAGAACTCCGACTGTGTTCCTTGATCTTCGTAATGAGAACGTTGGGTTTGACGATTCGATGTTTCCAAACGAGACGGGTCTCGTCAGTGTCGCTTTTCACCCACAGTTTGGGCAGGAAGGTGAGCCTGGCTTTGGCAAGTTCTACACGGCCTATAGTGCCGGGTCCCATACGGGTACTGCCGATTATCTAGATGATGATGCGGAAAGTCATGAAAGCGTAATTCGCGAGTGGACTGTGACGGATCCGAGTGCTGACGTTTTTAGTGGCACGTCTCGTGAAGTGTTCCGGATCGGTCAATTTGCTTCGAACCACAATATCGGGACCATCGCGTTCAACCCAAACGCAGAAGTTGGTTCGGCTGACTACGGGATGCTCTACGCGTGTTTGGGCGATGGCGGAGGGGCACACGACCCGCGCGACTATGGTCAATCACTAGCCGTCCCTCAGGCGGCCATTATCCGTATTGACCCACTCGGAGGTGACGCTGCGGCGGGATATGGCGTTCCATCGGACAATCCATTTGTGGGGAGCGCGGGGATCGCACCTGAGATCTGGGCGTACGGACTTCGGCATCCCCAACACTTTTCGTGGGATACGAACAATCGCATGTTTATAGGTGATATTGGTCAAAACCAGATTGAGGAGATCAATCTTGGCAGAGCAGGTGCCAACTACGGCTGGCGTCTTCGGGAGGGAACATTTGCGAGTGGCTATGCAGTCGGCCGTGGTCCTGGGCCTGCGTATCCACTTCCGCTCGCTGATGACCAAGAGTTTGTCTATCCAATCGCACAGTACGACCACGACGAGGGTAATGCCGTTGGTGGAGGCTTTGTTTATCGGGGACGAGCAATTCCGGAACTGCAGGGGAAATACGTTTTTGCTGACTTTCCACGAGGACGGTTACTTACCATAGAGTCGTCCTTAATTCCGACCGATCAAACGCTTGAAATTAGTGAGCTCCGCCTGATGATTGATGGCCGGGAACAAGAGTTAGTTGATGTTGCTGGTTTTCCGAATACCTATGGTCCGGGCGACCGGGTGGACCTTCGTTTGGGTATGGATTCGGTCGGTGAGCTCTATCTACTGACCAAGGGTGATGGCTGGGTCCGAAAACTTGTGCCGGCCGGCTCTCGATAGCAGTGATGGGGCAGCTGTCGGATTTGTCGGACAAGAATGTGGTGCCACGACCCGGGCAACAGGACCACGAGTCTCTCGTCGCGGACTTGTTAAATCCAGCAAAAGGCTATGTGATTATCAAAGGTTACTTTTCGGAAGTCGAGATCGATACCTATCGTAACGAATGTCAGCAGTTTCTTAATGCTGGGCCCGTATGTTTCTCTAGGATCAACACGCCGTCGGTCCCGGATTACGTACATCCGCGGTCTCACGACAAGGTTGGTCGTACGTACCGCATCTATCAATATCCCCATAACAAGCAGAGTAACTCGACAGCAGCGTTTTTTCGGAAAGCACTGAGCCTGCGAAACGATCTCGAGCAAACGTGGGTGCACGATCCTATTTACCGTGTCGAAAAGGAAACCTTGCAGGACTACGTCGTCGTGACGAAATACATCAGTGAGACAGGGCTTTTACCGCGACATAGGGATTATGTCGGGCCGGCACCCTTTCCGTTACTGCAGTCTCTAGTCCTCTTATCGAAAAGACCAGATGACTACACAGGCGGGGACTTCTACTTGTACACGAAGGAAGGCGTTTCCTTGAGTCTCGCCGATGACATCGGTGCGACTAAGGGTGACCTCGTGGTGTTCGACAAGTCTCTGGAACACAGCGTCGAGCTGACACGTCCAGGAACGGAGACAGCGATCAGCCGCTGGAGTGTGATCGTAGGTGCGCGAGCTAAAATGGATAGTCGAGCGAAGGGACTTACTAAACGCTGGTTGTATGGTCGCCCGTTTTACCCATATACGAAACCCATCGCGAAGGCGCTTCGCCTAATGGGCTTATCCATATAGATTTTGTCTGACGAGTAGCTTCTGTCAGCATGAAGCGACTCATGAGTCGCGCATCAGACTTCTTGTGAATGGACCATCCTCTTCTCCGGTCGTAACTGGTGCTGTGACCGGAGAAGAGGGCTGGACACCATTAGTGACAAATAAACATTTAGGCCGGTCTTCGACCGCGCCCTTCGACGCTCAATGCAGCTGCCTGTTCGTCCGTGAAGACGGGTGTGATTTTCCAAGAAACGAAGTCGCCCCATTCTGCACCATGGACATACACCGTCCCTGGGTCATCTGTTTCAACCAGTAACCATCCGTTCCCTGAACTTGGTGCGTGCCAACGACCGAGTAGCGTCGAACCGTCAGGCATTGGTGCTGCTCCCTTGAGAAATCTGTCGTGGCATTGGTCGTACGCGCCAGACTTTATTGTCCATTCCATCATGTACAGCATTAGTTTGACCCTCCTGTTACTTTACGAATGAGTTATGTGACGTAGTTATTGCGTTGCCAAATGTTAACTCGAAGTTATCGCACTCTCGGCGGCTCACGGTTGACCATGGTTATTGAGAAAGGGCGTCGCCTCGCGATCATTTTATAAATGG
>CAZDQD010000017.1:0-24902 GCA_964507425.1 uncultured Vicinamibacteraceae bacterium | reverse complement strand
GGACTTGTATTGCTCGATGAAACAGACCCACTGGAGAGTGGCATCGATGTTATTGCCCAGCCACCAGGTAAACGACTGCAAAGCATTCAACTTTTGTCTGGTGGAGAGAAGGCTTTGACGGCGATGGCTCTTATGTTTGCCATCTTTAAATATAGGCCAAGCCCGTTTTGTTTGTTGGATGAGATTGATGCGCCTTTAGACGATGCCAACATTGGTCGTTTTGTCGAGATGCTCCGAGGTTTACAGACTCGTACACAGTTTGTGCTTGTCACCCACAACCGAAAAACTATGGAGATCGCGGATCGTCTCTATGGGGTTACGATGGAAGAGCCAGGGGTGTCCAAACTCATATCGGTAAATATGCACTGACCGAAAGAGGCCCGTGTTTGTATGTGGGTGTTGGAAGCTGACCTTTCGGAAGCGCGTCCACTCAAATAAATCAATCGAATGACTGCTTTTACTTGCCCTCTCGAATTGGGGTGATTCGTGGTTACATTAGTCTAACGGAGACGGCTGGTAGCCTTAGTCGTCCGCTGGTTTTTTCTCGCGATCGTTTCTGGCACGCGACGTCCGCCGTCGTGGTTGACTCCCTGAGTTGTCTCTGCCTGGACGCCGTTCAGCACGAGTCTGTCTGTTTTCTTTGTTGGAATCGTCAGACTGGTCACCACCTGGTAGCAGTGCTTTTCGACTAAGTCGAACTTTTCCAGACGGATCTACGTTGATGACCTTTACCAACACCTGGTCACCCTCGTTCAGTTCTTTGCGAACGTCATTTACACGATGGTGGGCGATTTCAGAAACGTGAAGTAATCCGTCAATGCCTGGGAGTATTTCTACGAACGCACCAAAATCGGTAATGCGTTGAACTTTACCGAGGTAAGTTTTGTTCAGTTCTGGGGTGGCTGTGAGCTCCTCGATGATACTAACTGCCTTTTGTGCAGCTTGTTCGTCGGCTGAGGCAATGTTAACTTGGCCATCATCTTGCACATTAATTTTCACACCGGTTCGTTCAATGATGCTGCGAATGGTTTTTCCACCTGGACCGATTATGTCCCTGATCTTATCAACGGGGACATTCATGGTTACGATGCGAGGCGCGTGGGCCGAGACGGAATCTCTTGGCGTAGCAATGGTGGCTTCCATCTTCTCCAAGATGTGAATACGGCCAGCCTTAGCTTGGCTTAAAGCTTCTTTCATAATTTCTGTTGTAATACCAGAGACCTTGATATCCATCTGGAGCGCTGTGATGCCCTCAGTAGTACCGGAAACTTTAAAGTCCATGTCGCCATAATGGTCTTCGGCGCCAGCAATATCGGACAGAACTGCGTGGCGTCCAGCTTCTTCATCGAGGATAAGTCCCATGGCGATGCCTGCCACAGGCCGCTTTAATGGAATGCCGGCATCCATCATTGCCAGTGTGCCGCCACAGACCGAAGCCATAGAGGAAGACCCATTTGATTCAAGAATGTCTGAGACAACGCGCACGGTGTACGGGAAATCTTCTTCGGTCGGAACGACGGACGAAAGACTCCGCTCAGCCAAATTTCCGTGACCGATCTCTCGACGCCCTGGGCCTCTGAGAAATCTCACCTCACCAACGGAGAACGGCGGGAAGTTGTAATGCAACATAAACCTTTTGTGGCTTTCTCCCTCCACAGTCTCAACTCTTTGCTGGTCGTCCGAAGTTCCAAGGGTTGCTGTGACAAGAGCTTGAGTCTCACCTCTTGTAAAGACCGCTGAACCATGGACCCGAGGCAATGTGCCGACCTCGCACCAAATATCTCTGATCTCATCAAAGGCCCTTCCATCGAGTCTCTGGCCACGCGAAAGTACTTCGTCCCGCAAAACTTGTTCTTTCAGGTTCTTGAAAACCTTCTTGGTATCGTTACGTTGTTCTGATTCGTCTTCGGGTATCTCGGCGAGTAGACCATCGAGCACTTTATCGACTTGGGCATAACTGTCAAGCTTGTCTGTCAACCGCATGGCATCTGCAAGTGGAGAAAGTGCGGTCGACTCGACTTGTTGCTGGAGGCTGGGCTCGATCTGGTGGGCGACTACTTCGGCCTTCGACTTTCCAATAGAAGCGGTCAGTTCTTCAATGGTTGCTACGATGTCACGAATCGCGGCATGTCCGGCTTCGAGGGCATTCAACATGACGTCTTCTGAGACTTCTTCGGCACCCGCCTCGACCATTACGATAGCGTCTTTACTACCGGCAACGATTAGGTCGAGGGCACTGCTCTTACGTTCTGCGTATGTCGGGTTAATGACGAAGTCATCGTTAACAAGTCCTACTCGAACTGCGGCGATTGGTCGCGTGAATGGGATGGAGCTTATTGATAGTGCAGCAGATGCTCCCGTCAAAGCTAAGACATCAGAGTCATTTTCCGTGTCAGCCGAAATAAGGAAGGCGATGACCTGTGTTTCACGAGCCCAGCCTTCAGGGAACAAGGGACGGATTGGTCTATCTATCAAACGGCTCGTTAAAACTTCTTTTTCTGTTGGCTTCGACTCGCGTTTAAAGAATCCCCCAGGAATGCGGCCAGAGGCATAGGCGTATTCACGATAATCAACCGTGAGTGGAAGAAAATCTATGCCTTCGCGAGTGTTTGAGTCTGCGCAGGCGGTCACTATGACCACGGTGTCTCCGTACCGGACCGTAACGGCTCCATCTGCCTGTTTTGCTAGTTTTCCAGTTTCTATGATCAAAGGGGAGCGGCCGACAGTAACTTGGGCCGTATGCATGGGAGTCGCCTCCATAATTATTTCCGTTGCTGTTATGTAAAAGGACGTGGAGCGGGATGCTCCACCGAGACGGATAACCGGCTTACGTCTATTTGCGGATTCCGAGCCTCTTAATTATTCCTGCGTACCGCTCTGAATCTTTACCCTTGAGGTAGTCAAGAAGCCGCCTCCGTCGTCCGACCATTTTTAGTAGACCTCGACGGGAGTGATGATCCTTGGCGTGTGTCTTGAAATGTTCTGTCAGATAACCAATTCGTGCACTGAGAATGGCAATCTGAACCTCCGGTGAACCCGTATCGACATCGTGAGTCCGATACGACCCGATCAACTCAGTTTTTCGCTCTTTGGCTAGCGCCACGCGTAGCTTCCTCTTCCTATTTCCTGTATTTAGTTAAGATTAACGAGTCATCCTACACTAGAACTATTGTGGGGCGCAAAAACGCCGCTTCGTCTGCTCGAGCGATAGCAAGGAAAATCCCATCCTCATTGTAGAGTTTAATGAGGCCAGCGGCCTGCCCTCCGTTGGGAGCGTTTTTCTTCTCGACAAATGTTTTGTGCTGTGGGTCAGCAGGGACCACGTCTCTCGTCGAGAGAGCGTTTCCGTGCGATGCACGTTTTGCGCCTTGGTCGGTGACTATCACTGTTGGTATGTCGGGCAGCAACGTTTCGATCGGTAGTAGATTTTCGGTGATGGCTGCTTCATTCTTTGCGATGTTGTCCATTGTGGCAGCCTGATCCGTAGTAAAAGAACCGTTTTTTTCGCGTCTGAGTGATTCTAGACAGGCCCCACAACCTAGGCTGGCTCCGAGATCGTGCGCCAGCGCTCGCATGTAGAATCCGGAATCGCATTTGACGCGGCATTTTATGTGCGTCGTGGTAACTGAGAGTAACTCAAGTGAATGTACTTTGACTTCAACAGTTGGTGGTTCAATCGGCTGCTTTTTCCTAGCTAGTCGATACGCTCGAACGCCGTTAATTTTTTTTGCCGAAAATGGTGGAGGCGTTTGCATAAAGCTTCCGACAAAATTTTCAGTTGCGCGTAACACTGTCTCATGACTAGTTTGGCGTTCCAGTGCGTCACTGTGTCCGTCTCTTGCATCGGCTATTATGCTTCCAGTCACATCGTACGTGTCTGTCGTAACTCCAATCAGTATGGAGGCTTCGTAAACCTTGGGTCCGGCAGAAAGTAGTGATGCTAGCCGGGTTGCTCGACCCACAACTAATGGGAGAACCCCGGTTGCCATTGGGTCCAACGTGCCAAGATGTCCAACGCGACATTTACCAAGCTTCCGACGTACATAGGCGACGATGTCATGCGACGTAGGGCCACTAGGTTTGTCTACAACTAAAACTCCATCCATGTCAGACGGTTGATTTTTCTGGAGTGCCATCAAGGGCTTTCTGTAATTGGGTAACAATTTGTTTTTCGATGTCGTCCGCAGCGATCGAAGTTGAAAAACCAGCGGCGTTCCGATGTCCGCCACCACCGAACGAAGCCGCAATGGCTCGAACATCAAGGGTGGCTTTCGAGCGGAGGCTGACACGGGTTAGCGCTGGTTGTGGTTTGATCATAACGACAGCTTTCACAGCCTTTGCGGTTAGCGGAATATTTATCAGTCCATCTACGTCATCTTGAGGACAATTGGTTCTGGCGAGTAGCTCGTCATTGAGATATAAGATCGCGATTCTGTTATCTGCTTTGAACCGTATATTTTCCAGAAGTGTTCCAGTGAGTTTGATCTTGCCTATGGAGCTGTTGTTGTAAATGTCCGCAGCGAGCTCTGCGACATTTACACCTGCCGCTGTTACTTTTTGGCAGATCTTAAACGTGCGTTCCGTAATATTGGCATGCCTAAATGAGCCCGTGTCAGTCAGAATTCCAGCGTACAGTGCGGAACCGATCCCATATGATATTGAAACCCCGAGTTCCTGGATGAGAGTGTAGACCTGTTCTGCACATGCGGCGGCAGTTTCGTCATGCCAGTTGTGCGTTCCGTACATTTCATTGCCGGCGTGATGGTCGATGTTGACGATAATGTCGCGGTCGAGACCATCGACTTCGGTTCGTTGCAGTGAGTTGCATTCAAGGATGAAGGCGACGTTTGAGTCACAGCCTGTTGCAGTGTCGGACACTTCGATTGAATCAATGTCCGGGAGGGAGGCAAGAGACGAGGGAGGTGCATCGTGATTTACGATTCGAGAATGTTTTCCAAGGGTACGAAGTGCCTGGGCTAACGCTAGTTGGGAACCCACTGAGTCGCCATCCGGTCTAGCGTGAGAGGAAATGACAAAACTATTGTGTGCGGCGATGACGTCTATGATGGAAGCGATGTTAGCTGTCATATTGTTCCTCTGACATGTCACTGTCTTCTTCGGCGGTCTGCATTATGGTCTGCTTAATGCGTTGCAGTTCAATCTCTTTAAAGATGCTGTCTAGCCGCTGTTGTTGTTCTAAAGAGTCGTCATAAAGAAATTTTATTTCCGGTACCAAACGAAGGCCAAGTCGTTCGCCAAGCTTTCGACGAAGATAGGACCTGGCTCGTCGCAGTGCCAACGTCGCTTCACGGCGGTTTTCGTCATCACGAACTGAGTAGTAGATTCGAGCTATTTGTAGGTCGGCGGTCATGGAAACTCGTGTAATAGTGATGGCATTTACACCAGGGTCTCTGACAGTACGTGCGAGTAATGTAATTACTTCTACCCGTACGCGTTCGGCGACGCGTGTTCTTCGGTTTTCGTTAGCCATTACAATAGCTTTCCAGTTTTGCCCTTAAAGCCAATCGATCTGGGTTTGTAAAATGATTCCAGGTTGTTTTCGTTCCAACTCGGTGATCGCCGAACTGAAAATTCGATCTACACCCTGTCGGTCGGTTGCCACAGAGACCACACTTAATTGTGCGTGCTGATGTACGTCTTGTTTGTCGGTTTCGGACAGTGAGAGGTTTAGCTTTCGTAGCCGGTCTTTAGCGCTTGAAAGTACCCGGCGCTTGTCTTTAAGAGAACGTGCCCCGGGAATTCGAAGGTCGATGGTTAGCAGTCCGATGGCAGGCATCGTGGCACAAACCTGAACAAGAGTGACGCTACTAGACGGTTGCAGCAATCTTTTCGATGGTAAAAGATTCAATGACATCACCGACTTTTACGTCGGCAAAACGTTCGAACGCTATTCCACACTCGAGGCCATTTTTGACTTCATTGACGTCATCTTTAAAACGCCGAAGCGAGCCGATGCGTCCCTCGTGTACAACGACACCATCTCGAATTAGTCTCGCTTGTGCGTCACCAGCTCTTGTAATGACTCCGTCAACAACCATACAGCCGCCAGCCGTACCAAACTTGGGCACTTTAAAAGTTTGTCTAATTTCCGCTTGTCCAAGTTGTGTTTCTTTCGTCGTTGGGTCTAATAGGCCAGCCATGGCCTTTTTCAACTCATCGGCGACTTCATAGATTACAGAGTGGAGGCGTATGTCGACACCTTCCCGTTCAGCAACAGAGGTTGCATTTCGATCAGGTCTAACATTGAATCCGATGATGACGGCGTTAGAAGTTGATGCCAGCAAGATGTCTGATTCACTGATAGCTCCAACTCCGGCCCTAATTACTCGTGTTTTGACACGGTCGTCACCCAATTTTCCAAGAGAGTCCCCAAGGACTTCGGCAGAGCCTTGAACATCTGCTTTAATGACTATCGGCAACTCCTTCGTGCCACCTTCCGAGAGCTGTTCTTGCAACGACTCGAGCGTAAGACGCTGCCCTCGTCCACCGAGTGCTTTCTCTTTTGCCTGCGTTTGTCTTAGAACAGCGATCTGTCTTGCTTTTGCCGCATCTGAAACTGCCTGAAAGGCATCACCCGGTTGTGGTAGCCCAGAAAGACCAAGAACTTCGACTGGGCTCGAAGGACCGACTTGCCGTGTTTGTTGCAGTTTGTCGTCCAAGAGCGCACGAACGCGACCCACTTCTATACCCGCAATAAAGTTATCGCCGACGTTAAGAGTACCGTTTTGGACAAGAATAGTTGCCACGGGGCCTCGCCCACGGTCGACCTTCGCTTCCAGCACGGTTCCAGTAGCTGCCCTTTGTGGGTCAGCCTTATGTTCACCCAGATCCGAAACGAGCAGAATCATTTCCAAGAGGCTGTCAATATTTGTTCTAGTTTTTGCAGAAACATCCACGGTAACAGTGGTTCCACCCCAATCCTCAGGCGTCAGCTCACGTTCAGCCAACTCTTGTTTGACTCGGTCTGGGTTCGCGTCAGCTTTGTCGATCTTGTTGATCGCAACAATAATCGGAACTTCTGCCGCTTTTGCGTGATCGATCGCTTCTTGAGTTTGGGGCATAACGCCGTCGTCGGCAGCCACAACGAGTACGACGACATCGGTTACTTGGGCACCACGGGCACGCATTAAGGTGAAGGCTTCGTGGCCAGGTGTATCTAGAAATACAACTTCACGATCCTTGACCGAGACCGAATAGGCACCGATATGCTGAGTTATTCCGCCAGCTTCTCCCTCGGCCACATTGGTCGCACGAATACCATCGAGCAATGTCGTCTTGCCGTGATCCACGTGGCCCATCACAGTAACGATAGGTGCCCGAGTGACCAAGTCTTCGGGGCTGGACTCCTCAGTTTCGATCACCGCCATTTCTTCTTCAAAAGTGCGCATCTTAACGTCGGCGCCAAACTCTCTGGCAATCATCGTGGCTGTTTCTGTATCGAGCGTCGTATTAATTGTCATCATCACACGGCGTTCGATGAGCTTCTTCAAAACGTCTTTTGGTTTAACTTCAAGACGTTCAGCAAGATCTTTTACCGTCATACCCTCCGCCGCTGTAATCGTTTTAGTAATAGGAGGCGGAGGTGCTGGGGTTGAAGCGGTCTGTGCTCGCGCCCGTTTATACTGCGCGGACTTTCTCCCGCCAGGCCGATGGGGCCGTGGTGGAGGTCGGTATCCGACTGCCGGACGTGGAGGTAATGGTCTTGACGATGCAGGTGGTCGCGTTGATGGCGTCGACGGCGGTCGAGTCGTTCCGGCCGGGGTTTGTAAATTGCCTGTACGCAAAGTTGTTGTCTGCCGTGTTGTGGTTGATGTAGCAACCCGCTTCGGTTCCTCCACTCTAAGCCGGAGTGTTGGCGGAACCACACGACCCGTCGGTCTGGTTACTGTTGTTGCCTTTTGCTCTGCCTTGACCTTGCTGTCGGTCGAATCTGGTTTTACCGGTGCATCTGGTTTGGGCGGTTCTGGCTGTGTGTCTGTTTTCGCGGTGTCCTCTGTTGCTTTTGCATGGAGGCCGGCTGGTTCCTGTTTTGATATTGTGGGCGGCGCGCTGGCCGTTGTTTGAGTCGCTGCGGTTTCCGCTGGTGCGGTAGAAACAGAAGACGATTTTTCACGATGTTTATGTGTCTCGGTGCTAATAACCGAGGGCTGTTCTGTTGACGCAGGCTTTTCGCTTGAACCCTCAGTTTGTTCTACTTTAGATTTTGCAAGCGGCTGTTCAACTTTTTCGGGGTGTCCTGGTTCTTTATCGACCGGTAGCTCATCCTCGATAATTAAACGAGGTCGCGAGGGACGACGTAGAGCTGGTTTTGTCGGGGTGACAGGTTCGACGTTTGTGACCGTTGTTTCTGGCTGTTCCGTTGTAGCGGGGCTATTCAAACTTTCTTTGTCGCTAGCCTCCGGCTCTACCGGGATGTCAGGTTTTACAATCTTTGCAGATTTTACGAGACGTGGAGGTCCGAGCTTGGGCGGGCCGGGTTTTTTTGCTTCAGCCGCTACGCCCGACTTTTTATTCGATTTCGTGCGTTTGGTGACTGGTTTCTGTGAAAAGAGTTGGCCCTTCGGTAAGTCTAAATTTCGTTCTTTTGCAAGACGCTCTGCAAACTGTCTTGCAACGACCTCCTCGAGGGTACTCGACGCGCTCTTAACTTCAATACCATGCTGTTCGAGCAAGAGTTTGATGACGTCTTGGCTCGGTAGACCAAGCACCTCGGCAATCTTATATATGCGAATCGTTGACACTTATTCTCCCGGTTTTCAGTTGGACTACGACTCGCGATCACCCTCATTACTTTGTTCCACAGTTGTTTGATCTGAGACTGACTCACTGATGGCCTTATTTTCGGGCTCTTCTTCACTAGCCGTTTGAGGTGCAGTATCAGTTGCGGATTCGAGCTGTGACTCACCACTGTCTCCATCAGCTACTACGGTTTCTTCAGATTCTTTACTCCCGTCCTCCGATGTTTCCAGTTCGTCCTGAGCCAAAGCGGCTGCCGCCTTCTCAGCGGCCACGACCTGTTCACGGATGGCTGTCTGAAGTTCGACGGCAGTGGGTTCGTCTACACCAGCCACTTCGGCTAGATGTTCTGGGGTCGTTTCTAGTAATACTTCTGCAGTGTCGAGTCCAGCGTTACTTAACCGAACAAGCTGTTCGTCATCGAGACCTGGCAGTGTAAGAGTCGCCGCCTCAGCTCCCTCTTCAAGTCCGTCAAACGTGGCCTCGACTTCACGTCGTTTTTCATTTTCACTCTTAATGTCAATTTTCCAGCCAGTCAGTCTTGCGGCGAGGCGTACGTTCTGACCTTTTTTCCCAATCGCGAGTGAAAGCTGGCTATCTTCTACAACGATTTCGATGACGCGTTCTGTCTCATCAATTACTGCTACTCGTTGGATTTTTGCGGGGCTTATAGCATTAGTCACAAAGAGGATAGTGTCTTCAGACCACTCAACAATGTCTATTTTCTCTCCACGGAGTTCTCGAATAATGGCCTGAACACGTGTGCCTTTCATACCTACGCAGGCACCTACTGGGTCGATGTCTCGTTCTCTTGAGTAGACGGCGACCTTCGCGCGGTCGCCGGCCTCCCGTACAGCGCCTTTGATTTCTACAGTTCCGTCATATATTTCTGGCACCTCTTGCTCAAACATTTTTATGAGGAGGTCTTCGTGTGTTCTCGAGAGAATGATCTGTTGACTTTTTGTGTCTTTGGTAACGTCAACAATTACGGCCCTGATACGGTCTCCGATTACATAATTCTCTGCTCTTGATTGGTCTCTGCGACGCAGTATTGCTTCGACACGACCCATTTCGACAATGATGTCGCCACTTTCAAACCGTTTTACAGTTCCGCCGATTACTTCTCCGACGCGCTCATTGAATTCTTCGTATACGTTGTCGCGTTCGGCTTCCCGCACTTTTTGAAAGATGACTTGTTTGGCCGTTTGGGCGGCGATTCGTCCCAGACCTTCCATTGTTTTGGGGTACTCGATCTCCATTTCGACCTCTGCCTCGTCTCCATAGAGCTCTTGTGCATCAACGAGTGAGATCTCTGTGAGAGGGTCTGCAACCTCGTCGACTATCTGTCGGACCGAAAACAGCTCAACTTGGCCTGTTTCTTGATTAAATTTTGTCCGAAGGTTTTCGGTAGATTTGTAATGTTTGCGTGAAGCGGTGAGCACCGCATCTTCAATGGCGGTAATAACCAGTTCGGGTTCGATACCCTTTTCTTTCGCCAACGCCTCGATGGTCTGTAGTAGCGGATTGCTCATCACGGTGCCTTCTGCGCCACGAGTTTAAGTCTCGCATCGCGTCTTCACAATTCAATCTCTAACCGCGCACGTGTCACTAATGCCCACGGTATCCGGTGTAATTGATGTCCCGAATCTACAATTACGTGTTCCGCATGACCGTTTCCGTTAGCTTCCGGCAATTCTTCAGTTCCTTTGATGCGCCCCGAGACAAAATTGTGCCCTTCCACGGCTTCCGATAGAACAAAACGGGCTAGGAACCCAGTAAAACGTTCGCAATCACTTACGTGTCTCAACGGACGGTCAAGGCCTGGTGACGAAACCTCAAGGGTGTACGGATGTTTGAACGAAAACTCCGCGTCCAAAATCACATTGACATCGCGACTCACGCGTTGACAATCATCGACTGTTACTGATTCCGTCACTTGGTCCTCAATGTTGTTATCACCATTTGGTTCACGGTCAATAAAAATCCGAAGCACCCACCCCAGCGACTCACGGCGAAGCTGGACGTCAAAGACATCCAACCCGAAGCTACGAGTTACCCGTTCAGCAATCGCCCAAACTTGACTCAGCTGGTCTTCCACGGGTAGCCACGCCTTTAACGGTCCTGAAACGCAAAGAAGTGGGCGAAATGCCCACTTCTGCAGGACTGGGTGCCTTGTACCCGCCTGACTATATCACGACGTAATTCTGGCCCGCAACGCGCCTTCTAACGACTTCCTGTTGAAAATCGATCATTACGGCGTGATTCTGTACAACGTGCGCGGAAATGGAATGGTTTCCCGCACATGTTCTAGCCCGCAAAGCCACGCAACCACACGTTCGACACCCATACCAAATCCCGAATGTGGCACGCTCCCGTATTTACGTAAATCGAGATACCAATCAAATGCCTCTACCGGGAGATCATGAGTTTTAATACGTTCAAGTAACAGGGCATAGTCGTCGAGTCGCTGTCCTCCACCCACTATTTCTCCGTACCCTTCTGGCGCGAGAACATCGACGGATAGCGAAAGCTCCGGGCGTTCATCGTCTGGCTTCATGTAAAACGCTTTTATTGCACTTGGGAAGCGATGTATCGCAACTGGTCGATCAAATTGTTCGGCGAGTACAGTTTCGTCGCCGCCGCCAAAATCGCTTCCCCATTTAAATGGCACATTGTGTGCTTGGAGTATTTCGGTCGCTTCGTCATAGCTTATACGCGGAAAAGGACTTCGTACACATTCAAGTAATGAGGTGTCCCGCTCGAGAGTTTCAAGTTCGTTAGCTCGCCGGTCTAAGACGCGGTCGACAACGGCAACCACAAGGGCTTCTGCTAGATCTATGGAATCTTCCAGGTTGGCGTAGGCCATTTCTGGTTCTACCATCCAGAACTCCGTTAAATGTCTTCTTGTCTTTGATTTTTCTGCACGAAATGTGGGACCAAAACAATAGACACGTCCAAGTGCCATTGCGTTCGCTTCGTTATAGAGTTGGCCACTTTGTGTGAGATACGCAGTTTTGTCGTCGAAATATTCGACAGGGAAAAGTGTCGTTGTGCCCTCGCATGCGGAGGGTGTGAATATTGGTGTATCAGCGAGTATGAAACCTTGACTATTTAAGAATTCACGAATCGCGTTGATTACCTCGTGTCGAACACGGAGAACTGCAGCTTGGCGTTGACTGCGGATCCAGAGATGTCGGCGGTCAAGAAGGTAATCGACTCCGTGTTCCTTCGGTGTGATGGGGAAGTCACTAGAACGACCGGTCACTTCCAGTGTCGACACGTCAACTTCATAGCCGCCTGGAGCACGGTCGTCCTTACGAACCACTCCTTCGATCTTTATTGATGTTTCCTGACCAAGGTGGTCGGTGTCCGTAAAAATATTTTCGCCGACTTCTGCTTTGGACATCACGGCTTGGACGACACCAGTCCCATCCCGTACGGTGAGAAAATGTATTTTCCCACTGGATCGACGTCGATGAAGCCATCCCTGAAGTTTGATTTCATCGCCAACATGGTCGGCGATCTCGCTAATGCGTATCGATGCTGTCTCCATAATCGACTAGCGTACTATGACTGGAGCTCATCTACCACGGACGATAACGTGTTGTTTAGCGTGGCGTAACGGCCGTCGGATCTAAGTGTTTGTTTGACATAGGAAATAGTTCGGTCCACCGCATCTTTGTAGCGGAGGTTGCCTTTAATAGCGATTTGATAACCGAACGTTCCGAGAGCTTTTAGGTTTCGTTGTAGTGCTGTCCGGACAAATCGTTCACGGAGGTTTGTGTCGCAATCGATTTTCATTAACTCCGCATAGTAGGCAAGGAGGTGTTCGATGGTGTCTGTAGGAAGTTCTACATACGAATCACGCAAAAGTGATGCGAGATCGTACATGTCTGGTCCCAAACGTGTATCTTGAAAGTCAATGACATACAACTGTTGACGGTGTTTCATGAGGTTACGACTATGAAAATCGCGGTGACACACTACACGGGGTTCGTTTGCTATTTCACTGGCTAAGACGGAAAACTCCTCCATGATTGCGGAGCGCACTTTTTCGGAGATGGCAGCCTGGCGATGTTTCTCAACAAATTGTTCTAAGAAAAATTCAAGTTCGAATAGGAACCTGGCTTTGTCAAAGGCCGAGTTAAACATTTTGTAGCCACTCTCTTGAAGTGCTCGTCCGCCTCGTTGCAGATCAACGATGATGCTTACTGCTTTTTCGTAAGTCGCACGGTTTTCGGATTCGTCTGCAGTTTCACTAACCGCTGCTTCGAGCGTTTCGTCGCCCAGGTCTTCTACTTCAATGATGCCGAGATCGGCGTCCACACTGTGGATGGTCGGAATCGCAATTTGGACCCGTTGAAGTAGGTCTGCGACTTGAAGTAGCGGCAGATTGTTTTCGTCTATCGCTTCTTTGTGCACTACAAGGATACGGCTTGAGTCGCTCGATAGTCTGACGCGTACAAACTGTCTATCGGAGGCGTCTCCACGAAGAGCTTCGGTTTGTATAGTTGGAGGTAAGCCATGTCGTACGATCCATTCGAGGACAGTTTTGTTGATTCGAATCGAATTAGGGTATTTGTTTTCAACGTTCACTTAGACCGTCCTAGAATCCCGTGTCGTAGTGCGCGTTGATAGGAAAGCTAACTGCATTCCCGATGCGCGTGCTTTCAGGGCTCGTCGGAGAATGGCAAGAGCTCACGAAAACGCAACCCTCAGAGGTTGTTCCAGCCGGTAACACGACGTCATCTGTAACCACGCATTTGTGCAGTCGGCAGTTGGCGCCAATTTGCACACGATCCCAGACAATCGTACGGTCGAGTATCGCAGTGGAGTGTATTTTGGTGCAGTCACTCACATGTGAGACTGGCATTTGCTCATTCAACGCTACAGAGAAGCTTGCGGCTAAGTAGTCTTCGGGTGTGCTCATCTCGAGAAATGGAGCTTTAAAACGGTGCGCACAAATGGAATTGTGTTTGCTATTGATCAGTCGGTCGTAAACACCTCCGATCGTCGACGCAGGTTCTCGATCTGGCAAACCGGAGAAGACGGATGCCTCTGTTAATTGAACGCCCAAAAAATGAAGAGCGGATGTGTCTCCTGGAGGGCTAAACCCCGTAACGTACGAATTCTGGTTTACGCGAACTCCTCCGTATTTTTCGGGTTCTTCGTGATCTGTAACCGCAAGACTTACGTCGGCGTTGTGTGTTTCGTGCTTGAAGAGAAAATCCCGAAGAGAGAGATCGGTAAGCGTGTCTCCGTTTACGATGAAAAATCTTGGTCCAAGAAGAGTGAGTGCGTGACGCGGTCCACCAGCGGAGCCGAGAAGTACCGGTTCCCATGAGTAATGGACACGAAGCCCGAGACTTTCTCCCGTTCCCACTTCTCCGGTGATCGTTTCAGGCGCATGGTGCAAATTTATAACCACATTGGTTATTTCTTGGCGAGCTAACCACTCCAGTATGCGAACGATCAATGCTTTCCCGGCGACGGGGACGGCCGGCTTAGCCCGCTTGTAGGTAAGTGGTCGGAGACGCGTACCTAGACCTGCAGCCAGTACTAGCGCCGGGGGAAGCGCAGTCATTATTTGAATACCATATCCGAGATTGGCCGACCCGCTTCCAGACAGTCGGTCTCGTAAAGTTTTCGATACGATGCGTTGATGTAGTCAGTACTAGTTTTCCCGAGTGATTTTGTAAGTTGCACCACCGCGTCTTTAGCGCCTTCAAGTTCCACAAATATTCCCATAGGAGTTTCATCGAGAGCGATAATCACATTGTTTGTCGTTATGAATTCCTCTCGATATTTTTGATATCGAAACCAAACGTGCCAGCCCAGTTTCTCGAAGATTTGAAGCATTGTGTCGCCATCTGTAAGCGTGGTCTCAATTTCTTCACGTACTTTCATGATGTCCTGTTGCGGCGTTCCTTTAAAAGTCACGATTGCAGTTGTACGACCACCGAAAAATTTCTCAACACGTACTCGGAGAGCGCATCGTTTTCGTCTGAGGTCTCCGTCTGGTAGATCGAGAAGGCGATCATCTTGAAGGCGGCGTTCTTTGTGTGGGGACTTCTGGATAGTCGCAATAGCGACCTCAGCTTCGCGTCGGTTCCGATAGCGTAGTTTAATTTCTCGTTCGATATTAGTGGGCATAATGCGTGCTTAGGTGATTCTTATTTGATACGACAAACCCGTCAGTTGTGGCTGGCCAACATTTTTCCCGAAGACCATCACTTTTTGCGTGCTGCCAAGACCACCAGGGAGAATCAGCGACTTTACTGCGAGTCGTTTTTTTATTTCCGACAAAGCGTTTGTGTCCCGATTGGTGGCGGTACCGATGCCAAGTCCGATCAAGAAATAAGTTTGGTCAAGAATCCCAAGAGTGTTGGCTCCGTTTGATTCCGCGGTCTTGCGGACACAGGTAATGTCAACGTGGGAAGTAATGTCTTTTGAGCCGGGGTCGACAAGCCAAGATTTCTTTGAGGCATCTACCGTTTCAATGTGATGTCTACTATAAGTCGTGAGAGTGCCTCTCGCGTGAGCTGCGGAGTATAGTTCGTGTGCTTCGTGGCCATAGTCAACTAGAAGAAGAAATCCTCGATTTAGAGAGTTGGTCGCCTCGCGTACCCAATCTACGGTGTCAGGTGTCACCTCTACTCGCCAGCCAGGCTGTAGCACGATGCCATAGGTGTCAATATGCTCTTGAACGCGGTGGCCTGAGACTGGCCCCAGTCGTTCAATGAAGGTTCCATCGCTTTCGTTGTCTACATAAACTTCCCGGAGTCCGTTATCGGTCATCACTAGAACGTGCGGTGGAAAAGCGTCTAAGAGTTCATTGGCAAAGATTACGCCATCAATGTCAGGTGGGATAGTTTCACCTGATGAGGCTAGCTTTTCTGTGTGGTTGCCAAGTGTAATTAGCTGCAAATCTCGAGCTGCAGAGCTACGCTCAACCAGGTGAACGTCTATTGCCGAGTAAAACGAGGGGCTTTTCCTACTAGCAGCAGAGAGTATGTCTCTTGTGAGCCGTCCATTTCCGGCTCCAGCCTCAACTAGATCAAATCTCTCTGTCCCAAGTTCAGTCCACATTTCGTTGAATTGCACTGCTAGCATTTCACCGAAACTTGGACCGAGGTCCACGCTGGTAAAAAAATCACCAGCTCGTCCCGAACGTTGGCCGGCGCGAGAATAGTACCCGAGTGTAGGATGATAGAGTGCGAATTCGACGTAGGAAGCAAACGGTAAAGGCCCGTCATCGCGGATCCTTTTTCGGATTACTTCCTCTAGTTCCATTTACTCCTTACGGACCTGCAGGAACACTCGAGTTTCACCACGTTGTACGAGCAGAAAAGCCGTACGACCTGATTCTATGGCGTTCAACTGTTCAGTAGCTGCCGTGGCAGACTCAACATCGACGCGATTGACGCTCAAAATAACATCACCAGGTCGCACATCACTTTCTTCCGCACTGCTGCCGCGCTGAACATCAACCACCACGGCACCAGAGGTGTCAGCTGGCACACCAAGTTGTCGGGCAGTGGGTGGTGTAAGGTCTTGAAGTACGACACCGAAGCTTTCGTTTACTTCACGTTCAGAGGTGACGACTGGCTGACTCTCGGCGTTGAGGTCGAGCTCACCAATAGTGATGTTCAATGAAAGTCTTTCGCCGTCTCGCATGACGCTTAGTGGCACGGTTGTGCCGGGACGTGTGCCGACGACGAGATTTTGTAGGTCGCGAGTATTGTCAACGGGGCTTCCGTCAAACTCCAAGATGACGTCACCTGGTTCCATGTTCGCATCGTCAGCTGGACCACCCTCATTGACAGTTGATACAACAGCTCCTCGAGGTGCTTCAAGTCCGAGGGCCTCGTAGCCCTCACGAGCAACGTCGACTATTGTCACGCCAATAACACCACGCGTAACCTTGCCCGTTCGTAATTCTCCGAGTAAATCTCGCACAGTATTAATGGGAACGGCAAAGCCTACGCCGACGTTAGCTTGTCGATTACTTACGATGGCAGTGTTCATGCCAACAACTTCGCCACGAATGTTCAGTAGAGGGCCTCCAGAATTACCTGGGTTTATCGCAGCATCGGTTTGGAGCATGTCGGTTGAGCGACCACGGGCCGCCGGGAAGGGACGACCAATTGCAGAGATGACTCCGACTGTTACTGTATGGCCTAAACTGAAGGGGTTGCCAATGGCCATAACCCAATCACCGGGAGCCATCTGGGCTGAGTCGCCGAACGTGGCAACAGGAAGTTGTCCGTCAGGTTTGTCAACTAACTCCAGCAGGGCACTATCGGTTAGCGCGTCCCGTCCAAGAACACGTGCCTCGTATGTGTCACGGGCATCGTCACCAAAAAAATGAATTTCAATCTTGGAAGCCTCTTCTACAACGTGGTTGTTTGTCAGGATTAAACCGTCTGCATCAATGACAAAACCTGTGCCTGCTGACCTTACCGTCTCTTCTTGCGGTGGCTGTTGCGGTTGCCCTTGATTGGGTCCGAAGAACCGGCGAAAAAAGTCATCACCATCACCACCAAAAAAGTCGTTCAGTTGATTGCTCTGTTGAGACTCTGTTCTAATGTTGACAACCATTGCTGTCTGCGTTTGGGCGATGTCCCTGAAGGTTGTTGCTGTGAGATTTCCCGTAATCGGGTTGCTGTTTACTGTTGGTGTTGGGACGGTCTGTGCCGATGAAGCTGGAGCTAAATTGAAACGAGAAGCTATCACAATGCCAAGTGCCATAAATGCAGCTGCGATTAAGGCACCGGTAAATAGTGTTGTTCTTGGTGTTGACATCCTGGTCCTCCAACTGGGTGAGAGCCCCCCCACCCTTCCATTGTAACCTCGCTGGGGTCCCTAACGGTGAGATTTGACCTATGAGAGCGTGACGAGCTCCGATTGTAATGGTCCCGTTACGGACGCCGTATTTCCCTCGACGTACATGTTGATTTCTGTTCTCACTCCAAAGGTATCCAAATAGATGCCTGGTTCGATAGTAAAGCCGGAGCCCGAGATGATACGTCGCTCGTCATGGGTTTCATAGTCGTCCATATGCACTCCATTTCCATGGACCTCCTGTCCGAGACTGTGCCCCGTACGATGTGTGAAGTAATTGCCATATCCGGCTCTTGAAATAACCTCACGCGCTGCGCAGTCAACTTCCCAGCCACTAATCGGTTTCTCTTGTTGGACGCGATGGGTTATTAGGTTTACGGCGGCGTCCCGCGCGTCTTTGGCTACACCAAACACGTTCGATGCCTGCTCGCTCGCGTGTGTGCCCGTATAACCGACCCACGTAATGTCTGCGTAGACTGCACCGGCGACGTCAAGTTTTCCCCACAGGTCGAGTAGTACCACTTCTTTCTGGCCTATTGTCCGATGGTCAGATGCTGTTGGTAAATAGTGCGGATTTGAACTGCTCTTATGTGCAGCTACGACGGGTGGGCAATCAGTTACCAAGCCCATTTCCTCAAACCAGGCGACCATTTGCTGTTGCACCATATATTCAGTAACGTCGTTCGACAGAGTTGTCAGCCGGTCCCGGATTAGTTGGAAGGCTCGGTCTTTGATGGCGTAGAGGTGGCGGGAAGCGGTTTTGTGTGACTCGAATGCTGCTCGGCTCCAGACAGCTTCGAATAGTTGCACCAAGTCTCCGGAGGAGACGGGTTCAACGTTGAGTTGACGTAACAGATCAATTGTTCCAGCATCGACACGTGACAAGTACGGAATTTCACAGCCAGGAGAATACTCAAGCGCCACACGCTTGAGGCCGTGTAATAACGTCGTCAGACCGTGCCGAAGTGTATTGCGGTCTGCATAGATAACTCGTTCGCCTGGGAGGTGAACCAAGGTGTCTTGCTCGATGTTGTGCACCAATGATCGCGGTTCACCGACTGCGGGAATCAAGTAGTACCAACGCCGGGTCGTAAGCTTGCCGTCAGCTGAGAGCCGTGCGATTCTCCGTGCGATGGGGTTGGAGCCATGGAAGTCGTATAAAAGCCAACCATCGAGTTGTGCACTGCGCAGTGCTGACTGTATACGCGCAACGTCCAATATCGCCATAAACGGAGCTTCCGTGAAAAGACGCCAGCTGTTTGATTCAGGGACGAACCAAACAGAAACAGTGTTTTGCCCCGACCACTGATTAACTTCACAGAGAGAAACGGCCGACCACTGGCTGTGGTCGACCATATATCTCGAGGAATCGTTTTAACTTAAGAAACAGCTGGACCGAACGCACACTTCAAAACTTGCTTTAGGCGTCGTCTGCGTCTTCAGCTTCTTCCTCTTCCTCTGGAGGATCTTCAAGCTCTTCAACTAGACTCGTGATGATGTCACCATTCTGGTGGCTGAATTCGTAATTACTACGGTCCATCGTCGAGACGCGAGGCACGCGAAGCAGAATGTCTCGTGTTTCTCCAACCAAGATAGGTTGAGCGAAACGAACCTGGTCCCCAGTTACCGTGTTGCCGTCTTCGTCGAACCAAAACTCGTCGACCGTAAAACCAGCGATGGCGTTGGCAGCAACATTTTTGATCCGAAGGCTAGTCTCGATGAAGTCGCCTTCACGCCTTGCTATCGGCTGGGTGTACTCGATGTCAGCCGAGCCTCGGACTGTTGGGACCAAGGACACATTGGCGGCCCTGAGTCTCGAAACCAACTGGTTGGCGGCTGTTATGGCCGCAGGGTCTACGGGTTCTGGGGCCGCGGCTTCTTCACCTTCTATGACCATTTCCTCAGCCTGATTACCACCACCGCAGCTGACGGCAGTAATCATGAAGCCCATTAAAACGAAAGCGAGCGTGCGATTTAGGCGTTCCATTCCATCTCCTCCCAAAGAAGTTCTTAGGGGTGAAGCGAGATTATAGGCCTCGTTCGCCAAAACGACAAACGATTTAGTAGCCGAACCAAAGCTCCACCGTCACAGCATCTCATATTTCGCCTTTCCAATCTTCTGGTTCGGCCTCAGATGACCGGAATATCTCTAAGTGCCATTTCCCGCCTCCCCATGGCTCAATTATATCGGCGGCGATGATATCGATAATCAACTCACCGAATGCCCGTCCGTTCGGGTCTCCGTCAAGGTGATACGCTTCGTCGTCCCAAGCAAAGGTAGGGTAGAGGATAAGGCTTAAAAACAGGTCGTAACCGTCATCTATAACAATCACTTGGCCACACGGCCGCTTCTGCGTTGCGTGGTAAATTAGGTATTTTTCTGCATTTTGAGCTCGAATGTAACGTTTTAGAGCGAATTCACGTGCGACGATTTCCTCAATCGCGATTTTCTTTTCCCAACAATTTCGACAGTATTTTTCGTCACCTTTCGGTTCAGAGAGGTCTTTCGCGCCACACAGGGAGCATTGTTTTTCTGTCATTGGCTCAACCGATATGCGGAATTCTAGTTTGTTGAACTAATCAATCGCAAAATTCTGACAGACTTCACTGCTAAGATAAATCATGTCTTCTCGCCCGTCACACTGTGGAATTAGACATTTGGCGCTTACGACTCCCAATCTCGAGGAAATGACGAGTTTTTATACTGAGTTTCTTGGGTTTAGAGTCGAGTGGTCTCCAGATCCCGACAATGTGTATTTGACGTCAGGGGGCGACAACCTGGCGTTTCACCGTTCTGCAACTCAGGGAGAGGACTCCGGGCGAACCCGAACTAGGGGACGACTTGATCATTTCGGACTGCTTGTTCGTGAAGCGAATGATGTGGATGCGTGGGCGGAATATCTGCTGGGCAGTGGTGTCAAGCTCGACAAACCACCGAAGACGCATCGAGACGGTGCTCGGTCGTGTTATTTTTCTGACCCTGATGGCAACCAGATACAGGTCATCCACCATCCGCCGATTGTTGAGTCCTTGTGATTCACTTGAGTAAGGCTCTGGCTCGTCGGTTCTAGCGCTCACCCCATTTTAGTTTTTCTCGAAGAACCTGGAAGTAGTGTCTCGAGCTCGCGCGTACTACACGGAGAGGGTGAGGAGTTCTTTCGACGGTGACTCGGTCGTCTCTACGGAGCTGGAGACCCACTTGTCCGTCAAAACTTACCGCTGCTTTTGCGTCGCTAGTATCCAGTTTCGGTTCGACTGTAATTGGCGCGTTGTCTCCCAAAACGATCGGACGATTAGTAAGAGAGTGCGGTGCGATTTGAGTGAGAATCACAGCGTCGACAGTTGGGTGAACGATGGGACCACCAGCTGCAAGATTGTAGGCCGTTGAGCCTGTTGGGGTGGCAATTATGATGCCATCGGCAAGACTTTCTGTGACTAGGCGACCACGAACAGAGATTGTGAAATCGATAATGTTGGAACCTGTTGCTTTGCCGATTACGACGTCGTTCAATACAACGCGGTCCTCGATTTGTTTACTTTGTCGCATCACGCGGGCACGGAGCATTCGTCTTTCATCTACACCGGCAGTACCGGAAAGTACGGATTCTAGGGCGTCACACATTTCGGGGAGTGTGATTTCGGTCAGAAAGCCAAGACTTCCACAGTTGACTCCAAGAATGGGCGTCAGTGGAGAGTTTGTTGCGACTGTGTGGGCCACGCTCAAGAGTGTTCCGTCACCGCCTAGCACGAGAATAAGGTCACTCGCTGACGCGAGTTCTTCTCGCGAACTCGAGTTCGTGTCAGGTAGGCCAGCTCTTAGCGCCGTTGCTGACTCAACCATTGTGACAACGGGTTTTGAAGCAAGCCATTCAACGGCGGCACGGACAGCATCGGTGGCATTGGACGAGTCTGGACGTCCAATGATGCCGATAGTTTTGGTCGGTCCGCTGAGGGGAGAATCTTGAGTAGCCATAGTGATTTACGGTACCAAGTGAGCCCTGAGATGTAAAAAGAATTCCCGATTTCCAGCTGCACCGAGAATTGGAGAAGGGATCGTCGATACTGTCCTTAACCCTAGTGTATTAGCGGTTCTAGTTACATCTTTGATGACACGGTTGTGAATAGTTGTCTCGCGAACGATGCCACCTTTTCCTATTTCATCTCGTCTGGCCTCGAACTGTGGTTTAACGAGGGCGACGACGTCTCCATTTGGAGCAAGTATATTCGGCACGATAGGTAGTACGAGTCGGAGCGATATAAATGAAACGTCTATTGTCACGATATCAACTTGCTTGGTTCCGGTCGGCAGGACGCTCTCAGTGAGATGGCGTGCGTTTATCCCTTCAAGAACAACTACACGCGGGTCGTTTCTTAGTTTCCAGTCTAGCTGTCCGCGACCGACATCTAGCGCAATCACTGGCTCAGCTTGGCGTCGAAGTAAAACGTCCGTGAAGCCTCCCGTGGACGCTCCAATATCAAGAGCCGTTCGTTTATGGACAGGAATTTCAAATGAATCAAGTGCATGCGTCAGTTTGATGCCTCCGCGCCCGACATAGGGATGATCTGGCTCGATTAGGGTTATGTTGGCTTCCGTTGCAACTTGAGCGCCGGCCTTCGACTCCACACTGTCATTAACGAGAACTTTTCCAGCGAGGACCAGTGCTCGTGCTCGAGACCGCGTCTGTGCAAAACCACGCTCCACGACGAGGATGTCTAGTCGTCTACGTTCTTCCATGTAGAAGTTCCACGTTTTACGTGGTTCTTTTCAAAGCCCATTCGGCAATCTCACTCAGCCGGCTGTTTCGAGGAAATGTTTCGAGCGCGGCGCGTGCATTTGATATTGATTCGGCAGCGAGTCGCTTTGACTCGTCGATGCCATAAAGCGAGGGGTAGGTCACTTTGCCGGTGGTGGCATCTTTGCCGACTGTTTTGCCGAGTTTATCTGAAGCTCCCTCGACATCAAGAACATCGTCGATTATCTGAAAGGCTAGGCCGAAATGAGATGCGTATGTGTCAATAGCTTTGATTGCTTCTTCTCTGGCACCGGCAACGATTGCACCGGTAACGGTTGCGGCTCGGATCAAAGCGCTGGTTTTTTTGCTATGTATTGTTCGTAAGGTTTCACGGTCGTCACGTTGTTGACTTATTCCGGTTGATTGCAGGTCAAGCACCTGTCCTCCAACCATGCCTGTCGCTCCGGCGGCTTCGGCGATACATCTAATTGCTCTTAGCGCACGATCGCACGCGTCGGTATTCCCAGGCACGGCGATTCGAGACAGCAATCCAAACGCTTCTGTCAGTAATGCGTCGCCCGCAAGAATAGCCATGCCTTCACCGTATGCTACGTGCGCAGTAGGTTGACCGCGTCTCAACAAATCGTCATCCATTGACGGTAAGTCGTCGTGAATCAAAGAGTATGTGTGAATCATTTCGATTGCACAGGCAGTAGCCATTAGATCAGTGTTTACAGACGATGATTGAGAAATGGTGTCGGCTGAAGCTATTGTAAGAATAGGTCTTAGACGTTTACCGCCAGCGAACAAGCTATATCGCATTACTTCTGAGATCAGTGCTGGGCACGTTGGTGGTGCCGGCAGTTGCTGTTCGAGGGCGCGGTCGATTGCGGCGCGGTGAGTAACGAAATAATCTTCGATGGACACACGCGAGTTGGTCTGGGCTTGTGACATGTGTTAGCTCGGCCTACTCCGAGTCTTTTGATGACGCTAGCGTGTCCGTTAAGCCACGTGGTGCGGATGTTGTCTCTCCGCTCTGTGTGAGAACCTCAACTCGCTGTTCGGCCTCTTCAAGTCGTTTGTGACAATATCGTGACAACGCAATGCCGCGTTCGAAATGTTCCAGCGAATGCTCTAATGTGAGTTGTCCATTTTCGAGCGTTTTGACGATTGACTCGAGTTCAGTCATGGCCGATTCGAAGTCTTTAATTTTGGTTTCCATGACTAGCCCTCCTTAACTTGGCAGCTCAATTCACCCTCGTGCAGTTTTACTTTTACGTTGTCACCCACGGCAACTTCATTGGCGCTACGCAGGATTGTGGTTCGTTTTTCATTCCAACAGACTGAATAGCCTCGAGCCAACACGCCGAGAGGGCTTAGCGATTCCAGTTTAGCGACCGAAGTGTCGAGGGCGGCGCGCTGTTCAAGTTGCCTATTCGCGTAGGTTCTATTTATGGCTTCACTGGCTGTTGTGAGACGTTGACGAATGCGCGGGAGTTGTCGACGGAGGTCGAGTGCATCCAGGCGGTGTTTCAGTGCAGTGTGGGATCGTTGGTGTGTGCCCATTACTTTTAGCGCGTTATGCACGAGTCGATAGGAAAGATCGTCAACGTGCCGTCCTTGGAGCGCCAACCTAGTCAGGAAACCAGCAATGCCGGGTCGATGGCGAACAGCATCCAAGACAGAGTTTCGTTTCTCTATTTGGTGGGCCATCACCGTATTTAAGTGGCCTCTAATGTTGTCGATCTGCTCTCGTAGTTCGTTATGTTGAGCGACTACTATCTCAGCGGCTGAGGAGGGAGTAGGAGCTCTAATGTCTGCGACCAAGTCGCTGATTGTCGTATCTGTTTCGTGGCCAACTGCTGAGATGACAGGGATACTGCTGTCGCTGATCGTGCGTGCAAGGGATTCATCGTTAAAAGCCCAGAGGTCTTCGGCGCTTCCGCCGCCACGCGTTAGGATTACGACATCAATATTGGGAATCGTTGTGAGGAGATCGAATGCAGATACAATCTGTCGTGCGGCTTCTTCACCTTGGACGAGCGTCGGGCTAATGACGATGTGAGCTGTTGGGAACCGACGTCCAATCACAGTTAACACGTCCCGAAGAGCAGCCCCGTCAAGCGATGTAACAACGCCAATTTTTCTCGGTAATTTAGGAAGTGGTTTCTTTTTCGCCTGATCGAATAAGCCTTCCTTTTCCAGTTTTCTCCGCAGTTGATCGAATGCTAATTGTCGAGCTCCGACGCCATGCGGCTCCAGTTGTTCAGCAACGAGTTGATACTCGCCCTTGGGTTCATAAACACTTAAACGGCCTCTTGCTAGGACGTGCAGGCCATCGTCTGGGTCGAATTTTAGGTGTTGGGCTGACGATCGAAACATGACTCCTTTGAGTTGCGCAGTGCCGTCTTTTAGCGTGAAATATAAGTGTCCAGTTCGCCACCGGCGGCTATTCGACAGTTCGCCCTCAACCCAAATTTCGGGGTAACTAGATTCGAGTGTGGAGCGGATTGCTTTCGGCAGGTCTCCAACGGTGTAGACCTGACGTTTTGGCGCAGCTGAGGATTT